>NZ_JBQOUX010000003.1:0-138686 GCF_052216785.1 Streptomyces sp. JW3
TCCGCCATGCCGAAGACCTGCATCAGCTTGCAGCCGAGGGCGGGTTCCAGGCGGCGGGCGGCCGATTCGCTGTACTTCGCGCCGCCCACCAGCACCAGCTGAAGACTCGACAGGTCGTGGCCGCCGCGCGCCGCGGCCTCCGTCCACACCAGGGCCAGCGGCGGCACCAGCCCCGTCATGGTGACCCGCTCGGACTCGATCAGCCCGAACGCGGTGGCCGGACCGGGATTCGGGCACAGGACGGCCGTACCACCGGCGTACAGCGCGCCGAGCCAGCCCGGCGAGCTCATCGGGAAGTTGTGCGCGGCGGGCAGCGCGACCAGGAAGCGGGTGCCGGCGTCCACCCCGCAGATCTCGGCGGAGCCGCGCACCGAGTACAGGTAGTCGTCGTGGGTGCGCGGGATCAGCTTGGGCACACCGGTCGTGCCGCCGGAGAGCTGGAGGAACGCCAGCTCGTGCGGCGCGGGCCCGTCGAACGGCCCGGCCGGCTCGCGCGGCACCTCGCTCAGCGGGGTGTGCTCGCCCGGGTCACCGACCACGAACACGTGCTTCAGGCCGGCCGTGCGCTCGCGGACCAGACCGGCGAGCGACCGGTGGTCGAACCCGTCGTGCCGGTCCGGGACGACGTACGCGACCGCCTCGGTGAAGGAGCAGAAGTAGCCGATCTCCGTCTCGCGGTGCGCGGGCAGCGCGTACACCGGCAGCGCGCCGATCCGGAACAGCGCGAAGACCACCTCGAAGAACTCGCCGATGTTGGGCAGTTGGACGACGACCCGGTCGCCGCGTCCGATCCCGCGGGCCGCGAACCCGGCGGCCATTCGGTCGGCCCGCTGGTCCAGTTGCCGGTAGGTCCAGGTACGGCGTACCGGGGCCGGGTCGATCAGGGCGATCCGGTCGGGGTGGGCGGCGGCGCGCTCGCGGAGCATGCCGCCGAAGGTCCGGCCGCGCCAGTAGCCGGCCGCGCGGTAGCGCTCGGCGAACTCGGCGGGCCAGGTGGGGGAGTCCACACCGGGAGTGAGGGTCACAGGGAGGCTCCAACAGCGTGCGGGAACGTACGGAACGTGGCGGCTCGGTACTCCGGCCCGGTGGAACGCCGGTTCAACTTAGGCGAGCCTCACCATAGCTTTCCGCCCCGGGCCGGTCCACGGGGCGTCGTGCGGCTGTTGGCGGAGCGTTCGATATCCGGTACCCGGCGCCAAGCCTGTCGTTCGCGAACCCTCGGTAGCGTGCCCCCGTTCGAACAAGGGCGAACAAGACCGAACAAGAGCGAGCACGGGAGCGACATCATGGCCAGACCCACCGACGCGCACACCCCCGGCTGCGCGTGCCCCGTCACCGCGGACCCCGACGGCGACGGCGTCGCCGCGTCGAGCCGCCGCGCCTTCCTCCAGCGGGCGAGCGCGCTCGGCGCGGGCGCGGCCGTACTGCCGGCGGCGGTCGCGGCAGCGGCACCCGCGTCCGCGGACGACGACCCCTACGGTCGCACCACGGCGCCCCGCGGCCCGCGCGGCACCTGGCGTCCGGACCCGGACGACCCCCGGTTCACCGTCGTGGTGATGCCCGACACCCAGTACATGTTCGACCAGGACCGCATCCACCCGGCCCCGGTGGCGGCGTCCTTCCGCTGGGTCCTGGACCCGGCGGGCCGGGCCGGCGGCAACGACGAGAACATCGTCTTCCTGGCCCACCTGGGCGACGTCACCAACAACGGCCTCGCCGAGGAGTACGCCGCCGCGACCGAGGTGTTCGACCTGCTGGACCGGGCCGGCGCCTCCTACGGCGTACTGGCCGGCAACCACGACGTCGGCGACGACGACCAGCGCGGCGCCACCCCCTACCTGGACACCTTCAGCGTCGCCCGGGCGAGGAAGCGGCCCAGCCACCACTCCTCCAGCCCCGACGGCTACAACACCGCGCACATCTTCCGGGCCGGCGGCCGGCAGTGGCTGCTGCTGGCCCTGGACTGGCGGCTGTCGGAGTCCGGTTTCGCCTGGGCCAACGCCGTCATCGCGGACAACCCGACGCTGCCGGTGATCGTCACCACCCACGAGATCGTCGGTTCCTACGACGACGGCACGGCCGGCCTGTCCGAGTACGGGCAGCAGCTGTGGGACGGGCTCATCAAGGGCAACGACCAGATCTTCCTCACCCTCAACGGGCACTACTGGCCGCCCGGCAGCACCGTCCTGAAGAACGACGCCGGGCACGACGTGCACCTGCACATCACCAACTACCAGGACCGGTACTACGGCGGCGCCGGCATGATCCGCTCGTACCGCTTCGACCTGGACCGCGGCCGGATCGACGTGGCCACCTTCTCCCCGTGGATCCGCGAACTGGCGGCGGCCGAGGAGCTGAACGCGCTGGCCGCGCAGGAGCTGGAGCTGACCTCCGCCGTCGACCGGTTCTCGATGGAGATCGACTTCGACGCGCGGTTCGCCGGCTTCGCGCCGGTGCCGGACCGCAGGGCCCGCCCGGCCCGCCGGATGCTGCTGCCCGGCACGCTCGCCTACTGGCGGTTCGACGAGGACGCGGCCGGCACCGACGTTACCGCCGGCACGGTGGTCAAGGACCAGACGGGCAACGGCAACGACCTCGAACTGCGCACCGTCCCCGGCACCCCGGCGCACGCCCTGGTCCGCACCGACGACCACCACCCCGACCAGCCGGGCCACGCGAGCCTGGTCTTCGCCGGGCAGGGCAACCCGGTCAGCGGCAGCTATCTGCGCACGGTCGACCAGGCCCCGATCAACCGCGAGACGTTCGCGCACGGCTACACCTTCGAGGTCTTCTTCAAGGTGCCCGCCGACTGGGACGGCGGCCGCAACGGCTGGTCGGCGATGCTCAGCCGGGCCGGCACGGCCGCCGCGGCCGGCAAGAACGGACCCACCGCCACCGCGCAGGAACCCGTCCTCAACCTCGGTCTGTCCAGCTCCATCGAACTCCAGTGGAACGCCTACCCGCTCAACCAGGACGGCGCCACCACCGCGTGGAGCCACCTGCTCCAGAAGGACCAGTGGTGGCACGTCGCCGTCGTCAACGACGGCCGCGTCAGCAAGCTCTACGTCAACGGCTGCGAGGAGGGCCGCAACCCCACCAGCAGGGCCGTCGGCCTGACCGCCCTCGGCCTGCCGTTCCTGCTGGGCGGCTACCAGTGGGCCGACGCGGTCAGCCAGGTGTTCCACGGCACCATCGGCGACGTCCGGATCAGCGGGCGGGCACTGGCGCCGAGCCAGTTCATGAACGCCTAGAGGGCTTTCGGGGGCCCTTGGCGGCTACTCCGCCGGGCGCCGCCTGCGGATCACGTCGTCGAGCTGCCCGGCGTCCATCGGCGGGCGGGAGAAGGTGAGACGCGGGTTGCGCAGGCCGGCCAGCGCCACGTCGAGGTGCCGCTCCCAGGCGTCGGGAGCGATGCCGTCGACGGACTCGATCACCCCGCGCAGGCCCCAGACCACGGCCCCGATGTCGGCCAGCGCGACATCCGGATGGACGGCGCCGGCCTGCTTCGCGGTGGTCAGCAGCTCGGCGATGACCGCGTAGACGCGCCGGCGCTGTTCCGGCAGGGACATCTCCCCGAAGGCGTACGGCAGCACCCGCCGGCTGGTGGCCAGGTGCAGGCCGGCCGTCCGCAGGAAGTGCTCCAGCTGCCGGTCGGCGGGCAGCTCGCGGGCCTCCTCGCAGCGCCGGAGCAGCCCCTCGAAGAAGGACGCGGCCAGCGCCCGCAGCAGCGCCTCCTTGGTGGGGAAGCGACGGTAGAGCGCCGCCGGCGCGATGCCCATCTCCCGGGCGATCTGCGCCATCGTCGCCCTGGGCTGCACCTGCTGGAGGGCGCCCGCGGCGCGCCGCAGCAGCCGGTCGTCGTCCTCCCGCGCGTCCGGGAAGGGGGAGTGCTGGTCCGGGTCCGTCACGGTCTCTCCTTCAGAGGGGGTCGCTGTGCCACAGGGTCCTCCCGCCGGCCGGCCGGGTCCCGGTATTACGCCGACCGTGGCGTGGGCCACCGCCACCGTCTCCGGCCGGGAGACGGTGGCGGTGGCGGACCGTCAGACGTCCGCCGACTTCCGCAGCGCCTGCCAGGTCCGCGGCCCGACCACGCCGTCCGCGGCCAGCCCGGCCCCCTTCTGGAAGGCGACCACCGCACCGTGGGTGAGGGGCCCGAAGTCGCCGTCCACCGCGCCGACCTCGGTGATGCCGTGCAGATGCCGCAGCAGGCACTGGAGCTCCCGGACCTGGCTGCCGCCGTCGCCCCGCTGGACGGTGAAGTCCCAGGTGCCGCTCCAGCCCGCGGTGTAGCCGCGGCCGTGCGTCTCGTCCTCGTAGACACCGGGCGTCTCGCAGGTGGGCGGGGCCGCCGACACCGGGCCGGCCGGGTCCCGCAGGGTGTACGCCACCGTCGTCGCCGTGCCCAGCAGGGCCGCCGCCGACACCGCCAGCAGGGCCGGCCGCACCCACCGCCGGGGCCGCAGCCGCGGCAGCCTGGCCGACGGCGCGGCGCCCGCCGCCCGCTCCACCTGCCGCAACAGGGCCTCGGTGGTGACCCGTCCGGCGTGGGTGCGGGCGAGACAGCCGGTGACGACCGGCCGCCAGGCGTCCGGGAGCGCGGGCGACAGCCGCAGCTCCTCCGCGCCGCGCGCGTACCGGGTGGCCGCGGCGCAGCGGGCCTGGGCGGTGCCGCCGGGCAGCGGGAAGGTGCCGGTCAGCACGGTGTGGGCGAGGACCCCGAAGGCCCATACGTCGGCCGAGGGCCGCACCCGCGTGCCCCGCTCGTCGATCTCCGGCCAGAGCAGCTCGGGCGGGGTGTAGTCCGGCGTCGCGAAGGCGGGCGCGTAGCCGTGCGTGCCCTCCAGCTCGGTGGCCATGTTGAAGTCGGCGAGCCGCACCGACCCGTCGCTCAGCAGCAGCACGTTGGCGGGTTTCAGGTCCCCGTGCACCCAGCCCGCGTGGTGCAGCTGGTGCAGCCCCTCGCAGACCTGGGCGAGCAGCGCCGGCCCCGCCGCCGGCCGCGGCTCCCGGTCCAGTACGGCGTCCAGCGACGTCTCGGCCCGCTCCAGTACGAGGACCGTGGCGCCGTCGAGCTCCGGGTGGCCGGGGTCGTCGACGGTCAGCGTCTCGTACATCCGGATCAGCCGCGGGGCACGCAGCCGGCCCAGTAACTCCACTTCCCGTTCGGCCAGTTCGCCCAGGTGCCGGAGCTGACGCGGGGTGCGGGTGCCGGTGGGCAGGAACTTCAGGGCCGCCCGGCGGGGCGCGCCGGGCCGGGCGTCGCCGATCCGGCCGCCCGCGTAGACCGTGGCGAACGCGCCGGAGGCGAGGGGTTCGCGGACCTCCCAGGAACCGATCCGGTAACCCCGCGGGACCCGCACGGCGTACGGCTGCCCGGTCATCGGACCACCTCGCCCGGGACCGGGGCGAGCACGGTCAGGTCGTCCTCGCGGACCAGGTCGAACCGGAGCGCCAGCGAGACCAGCGACTCCTTCTTGCCGTTGAGCCGCCGGCCGGGCTCGGCCGCGTCCGGGCCGGGCCGCAGCCGCAGTTTGACGGCCAGGTAGTCGATGTTCCAGTAGACGGCCGAGCGGCTGACCGCCGGCCAGAGGGGCCGCAGCCGCTCCACCAGTTCCTCGACCACCGGCAGCGGGGCGTGCGGCGCGCCGCGCAGCCGTGGTTCGCACAGGGCGGTCAGGACCGCGAAGTACCGCTTGGTCCGGTCCAGGGTGAACGCCGGGGCCGTCAGCGGTCCGGTCAGACCGTGCCGGGCCACACTGCCGAAGACGTGCCGCGGCGCCCACACGTCGAAGGCGAGCAGATCGCCCGCGGCGGGCAGCACCACCCGCGAGAACTCGAACGGCACCGGCGCCTCGATCCGGCCCGGCGCCACCTTGATGTGTTCCCCCGCGCCCTCCGGGTTCTCCACCACATAGGTCTGGTGCTCGCTGAGATTGCTCAGCAGCCAGAAGTTCCCCTGCGCCGTGATCTCCCCGGCGACCCGGGACACCCCCTCGTGCCCGATCGTCAGGCCGTCGCCGGCCGCTGCCCTGCCGAACGCGAGCCGCTCACCGCAGGCGATCCGCAACTGCCCGCCCGCGCCGCCGCCCGGCGGTGGTACCACGATGACGCTGTACACGGAGCCGTCCCCCCTTCTCCGACGCCATGGGGGCACGCGGGGCGCGTCCCCAGTCCGACGAGGGGCAGGGTATGGGCGTTCACCGACGGGGCGAAGCTTTGCCGGAGCCACGGCGAGTCCCTGAACGGGAGTGCGGGAACGCGGCAACGCGTGTGCGATTACCGGCAGTTGGGCGATGGTCGGGCGACCGGGGACGGCACGGACGGGGCTCCGGGCGGCTCCCGGACGCGCGGCAGGCCCGGTCCCGCGACCCACAGCACGCTCAGTACCGCGTCGCCGCGGACCGGTTGCTGGACGGGCCGGCGGACTGGACCGGGGAACCGGCCGCGGGCCCGCCCCGCCGCCCGCCTCGGCGCGTGCGGCGACCCGCGGACCGCGTGGGCGAAGGCGCGTCATCCGCCCGGCGGCGCGGGAGGCAGCAGGGGCCGGAGCTCCGACAGCGCGCTGTGGGTGAGTGGGGACGGCGGCGCCGACTCGGGCGGAATGCGGCGGAAGGCGCTCGGCGACATGCCGTAGACCGCGCGGAAGCGCCGCGAGAAGTGGTACGCGTCGGCGAAGCCGCACTGGGCCGCGATGGCGCCGAGCGAGAGGTTGCTCAGCCAGAGCAGCGGCTCGGCCCTGGTCAGACGGAGTCGTTCGATCCCGGCCACCGGGCTGACGCCGAGCCGCCGCCGGCACAGCCGGTTCAGGGTGCTCGGCGAGACCCCGGCCGCCCGCGCCAGCCACGCCAGGTCCAGCGGCCGGGCGACTCCGTCCGACCAGTGGGCGTGGACCGCCGCCGTCATGGCGGCCAGCGGCTCCGGGAGCGTCCGGTCGCCCGGGTGCGGACCGGTGCCGTGCACGAAGGTGAAGAGCAGCAGCCGCAGGGTCTCCTCGGCGTGCCGCTCCCAGCCCGGCGCGCGGGCCGCCCCGAGGGTCAGCAGGTACTGGCACAGGGCCACCAGCGGATCGCCCCGCCCCGTCAGCTCCCGGACGACCGGCCAACCGGTGTCGTCGGGGACGTCCGCGCCCCCCGCGGCGGGGCAGAGCCGGAAGTGTGTGTAGGCGTGCCGGGTGGGCCGGTGCGGGTCCCAGTGGAAGGTGTCGCGCATTCCGGGCCGCACGAGCAGCAGCACGCTGGGGGTCAGGGGCACCGTCAGCCCGCCGCAGACCCAGCGGGCACTGCCGTGCAGCAGCCAGACGAACTCGTGCGACCGCGCGTCCCTGGGGCCGAAGACCGACCCGGGCGGGTAGTCGGCGACGGCGGGACCGAGCCGGGTCAGCAGCGCGGGGGAGTGGGCCCGGACGAGGCCGGCGCGGTCCGTCACGGCCTCACCGCTCGCAACCCCCGGACCGGTCGGGCCGCACCCGGGGCACCCGGAGGTCGGCGGTGCCCTTGTAGGCGTACGGATCGCGGCCCGCGACCAGCACGATGTCCCGGAAGTCCGCCTGGGCCATGGGGACGTCCTCGCCGGGGGGTGCCCAGGGCAGCAGGGACGAGGCGCGCATGTAGTGATTGACCAGGGCCCGCCGGAAGCCGTGCCGGCCGGTGTTGGGCAGCGACTTGTGCAGCAGATAGCCGTTGAAGAGCAGCACCGACCCGGCCGCGATCTCGACCGGCCGGGCGTCGGCCTCGTCGTACGGGAAGCCGTAGGACTCGACGGTGCAGTCGTAACGGGCGTCGTCGTGCCGCCGGTTGGGGTGGATGACGCCGGACCGGTGCGATCCCGGCAGGACCCACAGACAGCCGTTGTCGACGGTCGCGTCGTCGAGGGCGAGCCAGGCGGCGGTCAGCGACCGGTCCCGGGTGGGGATGAACATCTCGTCCTGGTGCCACGCCTGCCCCGGCCTGCCCTCGGACTTGACGAACAGCATCGACTGCATCGCCTTGATGTCCGGACCGAGCAGTTCGGTCAGCGGTCCGACCACGGCGGGATGGCGCATGGTGTCGAGCATCAGCGCGGACAGCTTGTGCGGATAGTGCACGCACAGGAACTTCCGTACGGTGTCGTCGTCGCTCTCCTCCCCGGCGGCCGGCGGCGCCCCCGCGACGGCGCCCCGCTCGCCGCGGCAGATCCGCACCGTCTCCGCCCGCAGCCGGGCCACCTCGTCCGGTGTCAGGGCGTTCGGCAGCACCGCGTAGCCGTCCCGGTCGAAGCGGGCCGCCAGGGTGCCCCCGGTGCTCTCCGGACGGGTGTGGACGCTCATCGGATTCCCCTTTCCGTGGTGGGCCGTACTCCCGATGGTCCGGAACACCGCCGCCGGGCGCCATGGCCCGTCCGGGCACCCGGATGGCGAATCCGGTCAGTCCGAGATGTTTGATGATCGGTCAGAAGCTGTCCGGGGACCGCCGGTTCACGACTATTGACGGCATTCTCCGGAGCCGAGTACCGTCGCTCAGCAGTCGCTAATACGTATTAACCGGGAGTGCTCATGGTTCCTCCCGAACGACGTCGACGCTCCACCCAGCGGGACATCGCCCAGCGCGCCGGGGTCTCCCAGGCCACGGTGTCGCTGGTGATCAGCGGGGGCGCGACGAGTGCGCAGATCGCCGAACCGACCCGCCGGGCCGTGCTGGCCGCGGCCGAGGAACTGGGCTACGCGGCCAACGTCGCCGCGCGCAGTCTCAAGGGCGGCCGCAACCGGCTGCTCGGCCTCTACACCTTCGAGTCGGTCTTCCCCACCGACCAGCGCGACTTCTACTACCCGTTCCTGCTCGGCGTGGAGGAGGAAACCGCCCGGCAGGGGTACGACCTGCTGCTGTTCTGTTCCGGTGCCGCCCGGGCCGAGCGGTCGATCTACGCCGGCGGGACCAACCGGCTGAAGATCGCGGACGGCTGTGTCCTGCTCGGCCGCAACGTCCGCCGCGAGGAGCTGTCCGCGCTGGTCCGCGAGGACTTCCCGGTCGTCTTCGTCGGACGCCGCGAGGTGGACGGCGGTGAACTCTCCTACGTGGCGGCCGACTACGTCGCGGCGACCGCCGCACTCGTCGCTCAGCTGGCCCGCCTGGGCCACCGGCGCATCCTGTATCTGCGCGCCCAGGAGGACGGCGAGCCCACCCGGGACCGGGCCGAGGGATACCGGCGCGGACTGGCCGAGGCCGGCCTCGCACAGGACGAGGCGCTGGTGCGGGTACTGACCGATCCGGCGGAGCTGACGGCCGAGCGGCTGGCGGGCTGGATCGACGGGCTCGGGAGCACCGCCGTGCTGGTCGAGCCGACCGAGGACGCCCGGCTCACCGGGGCGCTGGCGGTGCTGGCCGACACGGAACGGGTCCGCTTCCCGGCGGACTGCTCACTGGCCCTGCTGGGCGACCCACCGGGGTGGACCCCCGAGGCGCGGGACTGGACGCGGTTCTCGCTGCCCCGGGCCCGGATGGCGGGGGAGGCGGTCCGGGTCCTGGTCGAACTGCTCGACCAGGACACCCCCGAGCCGCGCCGGCTGACGGTGCCCTGCGCCTTCGTACCGGGTGACTCGATCGGTCCGGCCCGCACCCGGCCGGTCCCGTTCCCGCTCCGGCCGGACGGGAGGCCGAAGCCATGATCCGCATGATCGCGCACCGGCTGCTCATCGGGGTCTTCGTGATGTGGGGCGCCGCCTCGCTGATCTTCCTCATCGTCCGGGCCGCGCCCGGCGACCCCGCGACGGTCCTGCTCGGCCCGGACGCGACCCCCGGCCAGCTCGCCGAAGTGCGGGCCACGCTCGGCCTGGACCGGCCGCTCGGCGCGCAGTACCTGAGCTACCTCGGTGACGTCGGCCGGCTCGACTTCGGCGAGTCGCACTGGCTCGGCCGGCCCGCCATGGGCGCGGTCCTGGACCGGCTGCCCGCCACCATCGACCTCACCGCGACGGCCACGGTGATCGCGGTGACCGTGGGACTCACCCTCGGCGTGCTGGCGGGCGGCCGGCCGGGCGGGCCGCTGGACCGGGTGGTCTCGGCCTGCACCATCGCCCTCCAGTCGTTCCCCACGTTCTGGATCGGCATCATGCTGGTGCTGGTCTTCGCCCTGAGCCTGCGGGTGCTGCCCAGTTCCGGGGTCGGCACGCCCCAGCACCTGGTGCTGCCGGCCGTCACCCTCTCGTTCCCGTTCGTCGCGATCATCGCCCGGCTGACCCGGACCAGTCTCGTGGAGACGATGCGCGGGGGCTACGTCCGTACCGCGCGCGCCAAGGGGCTGACCGAGCGGCAGGTACTGATCGGCCACGCCCTGCGCAACTCGCTGATCCCGGTGGTGACCGTGGTGGGTGTGCAGGTCGGGGCGCTGGTCGGCGGCGCCGTGATCGTCGAGAACGTGTTCGCGTGGCCCGGCCTCGGCTCGCTCGTGGTGGAGGCGGTGGCCAACCGTGACTACACGGTGGTGCAGGGGGCCACCCTGCTGATCGCCGGCCTGGTCGTCGTCCTCAACCTGGTGGCCGACCTGCTCATCGCCCAGCTGGACCCGCGGATCCGGACGGGAGCCGTCTGATGGCCGACCTCACCGTCGCCGGCGCACTGCCGGCCGCTGCGCCGCTGACCCGGAGCACGCTGCTGTCCCGGATCCCCGCCCTGATCGTGGGCTGCTATCTGCTGACCGCCGCCGTCGGACCGCTGCTGATCGACTACGACCCGGTGCACACCTCGCTCCAGGACCGGCTGCTGTCCCCCGGGGCCAGGACGGCCGACGGCGGCACGGCCTGGCTCGGCACCGACGGCCTCGGCCGCGACCTGCTGGCCCAGATCGTCCACGGGGCCAGGACCGCGGTGCTCATCGGCGTGTCCACGGTCGGGTTGTCCTGCCTGGTCGGGGTCCTCCTCGGCGCCGTCGCCGGCTACTTCCGCGGCGCCGTCGACGCCGTGCTCGCCCGGGTCTTCGACATCCTGCTGGCCTTTCCCGCGATCCTGCTGGCGATCGTGATCGCGGGCGCCTTCCGGCGCAGCGCCCTGCTGGTCGTCCTCGCGCTCTCGGCGACCGGCTGGATCACCTTCGCCCGCGTCACCCGCGGGATCGCGCTCTCCCTGCGGGAGCGGCCCTGGGTCGACGCCGCCCGGGTGCTGGGCGTGCCGGGCCGGACCGTCCTGGCCCGGCACGTGCTCCCGTTCACGGTGGGACCGGTGGTCGCCCTCGCCACCCTGGAGTTCGCGCTGGTGGTGCTGGCGGAGGCGGGACTCAGCTTCCTCGGCATCGGACTGCCGCCGTCGAGCGTGTCGTGGGGACAGACCATCGCCGGCGGCAAGGAGTACCTGGAGACGCACTGGTGGATCTCCACCCTGCCGGGCATCGCCCTGTCCCTGCTCATCGTCAACGTGGGCATCCTCGGCGACCAGCTCACCGCCCGCTACGGGCGCGGCCGCGACGGCTGACCCACCGCCCCTGATCGCCCCTGATCGTCCCCGATCGACAGGAGCACCAACATGATCAGCACACGTGAGCACGGGCGGAGCGGGCTGGTCCGGCTCGCCGCCACCGCCACGGCGGGCGCGGCGCTGCTGGCCGCCTGCTCGACGACGACCGGCGGCGACGACGACGGCGGCTCCGCCGCGCGCGACGTGACGGTGGCGGGCACCTACCCGATCGAGAGCCTGGACCCGCACGGCGCCCAAGGCGCCTCCACCGGAACGCAGCTGGCCGCCCAGGAGATCTTCACCAGGCTGGTGAAACCCGACCCGGACGGCACCCTCGAAGGCGACCTCGCCGCCTCCTGGAAGCCCAACAAGGACGTCACCGCCTGGACGTTCACGCTGCGCACCGGCGTCACCTTCTCCGACGGCTCCGCGCTCGACGCCGACGACGTGGTCGCGTCCTTCCGGCGGCTGACCGCCCTGAACGGACCCAACGCGGGCAACTTCCCCGGCGCCACGATGACCAGCACCTCACCCACCGAAGTGGTCCTGAGCAGCCCGGCGCCCGACGCGTCCGTCCCCGGCAAACTGGGCACCTTCTACGTCGTCCCGGCGGAAGTCGGCACGGACGACACCGCCTTCTTCAACCATCCCGTCGGCGCGGGCCCGTTCACCGTCGAGGAGTTCACCCCGAGCGAGTCACTGGTCCTGGTGCCCAACAAGAAGTACCGGGGCGGGCCGCCGGCGCCGCGCCGGGTCACGGTACGGAACATCCCCGAGCTGGCGGCCCGGATGACCGCGCTGCGCACGGGCGAGGTGGACGTCGTGTGGGGCATCCCGGACGACCAACTGGCCGCGCTGAAAGGGCAGAAGTCCCTGACGGTGCGGACGGTGCCGAGCAGCGCCGAGTTCACCATGTGGTTCAACTCATCGGTCGCCGCCCTCGAGGACGCGGCCGTGCGCCGGGCGATCTGGCAGGCGATCGACTTCGGGACCATCATCGGCGAGCTGTATCCCGAGACCGGCGAGGCGGCCGACGCACCCGTCACGAGCGTCGTCCTCGGCCATGTGCCGCAGCCGCCCGTACGCCACGACCCGGCGGCCGCCAAGGCCGCGCTCAGCGCCGCCGGCTTCGACTTCTCGAAGAAGCTGCGGCTCCAGTTCGCCAACGCCGAGTTCCGGCCCTTCATCCAGGCCGTCGTCTCCGACCTGCGCGAGATCGGCGTACTGGTGGAACCACTGGAGAAGGAACAGGCCGCCTTCACGGAGGACCTGATCGCGCTCGACTGGGACATCAACTTCCAGCAACTGGCCACCCCCAGCTACGACGCGGCCAGCAACCTCGGCCGCCTCTACACCTGCGCGGCCAAGCGGAACGGCTACTGCAACAAGCAGTTGGACACGCTGCTGGCGGCGGCCGGCGCGACGGCCGACAAGAACCGGCGCACCGACCTCTACGGCCGGGCGAGCCGGATCATCTGGCGGGACGCCGTCGGGATGTTCCCGATGTCGGTGAGCATCGCCTACGCCTGGAACAGCGAGCTGAAGGGCTTCGCCCCCGACGCCAGCGGCCTGCCCGACTTCGCCACCGTACGGACCGGCGCCTGATGGCCCCCGCCGGAGTCGCGCGCGAACGCGGGGCCGGGCGGGCGGCGCCCGCGGCCGACGGGCCGGCCCTGCGGATCGACGGCCTGGTGGTGGAACTGCCGGGCCCGCACGGCCCCCGGGTGCGGGTCCTGGACGGTGTCTCCTTCGACGTGCCGCGGGCCACCACGGTGGGCCTGATCGGCGAGTCGGGCAGCGGGAAGACGATGACCGCCCAGGCGGTCCTGGGCCTGGCCCCCGAGGGCGCCACCCTGGCGGGCCGGCTGCTGTGGCACGGCGAGGACCTGATCACCGCCGGCCCGGCCCGGCTGCGCGCGGTGCGCGGCCGGGAGATCGCGATGATCTTCCAGGACCCGCTCGCCGCGCTCAACCCGACCCAGCGGATCGGCCGTCAGGTCGGCGAGGTGCCACGCCGCGACCGGCTGCCGCGCGCCGAGGTGCACCGCCGGGTCGTCGAACTCCTGGACCGGGCCGGTGTGCCGGAGCCGAGGCGCCGGATGCGCGCCTACCCGCACCAACTCTCCGGGGGACTGCGCCAACGCGCCATGATCGCGATGGCACTGGCTGGAAACCCCGCGCTGCTGCTCGCCGACGAGCCGACCACCGCACTCGACGTCACCGTGCAGTCCCGGATCCTGTCGCTGCTGGCCGGTGTGCAGGCGGCGGACGGCCTCGCGATGCTGCTGATCAGCCATGACCTGCGGGTCGTGTCGCACGTCGCCGAGCAGGTCGTGGTGATGTACGCGGGACGGGTGGGCGAGCGCGGGCCGGCCCGCGCCGTACTGCGGCGGCCCGCACACCCGTACACCGCCGCCCTGGTGCGCAGCGTGCCCGCGGTCCGGACCCGTACCGCACTGGCCGATCCGCTGCCGGGCGCCCCGGCCACCCCGGCGAACCGGCCGGCCGGCTGCGCGTTCCACCCGCGCTGCCCGCTGGCCCGCGACCGGTGCCGCGGTGAGGTGCCCCGGGTGCGGGAGGCGGCACCGGGGCGCTGGAGCGCCTGCCACTTCGCCGAGGAGGTGCTGGGACGGTGAACGCGCGTGAGCGGGACCGCCCCGGCGGGTCCGCGCCGCCCGGCGAGCAGGCCCTCCTCCAGGTGCGCGACCTGCGGGTCTGCTACGAGCGACGGAGCAGGGGCGGCCGGGCGGCGGTGGCCGGGGTCAGCCTGTCGGTGGCGGCGGAGGAGACCCTCGGTCTGGTCGGCGAGTCGGGCTCCGGCAAGACGACGGTGGCCCGGTGCGTGGCCGGGCTGCTGCGGCCCGGCGCCGGGACGATCGCCTTCGAGGGCCGGCCGCTGGGCCGCGCGGGGCGCCGGCCGCCCGAGTTGCAGCGCGCCGTGCAGATGGTGTTCCAGGACCCGAGGTCATCGCTCGATCCGCGGATGACGGTCGCCTCGGTCATCGCCGAGGTCTGGCGCACCCACCCGGTCACCGCACCCGAGGGCGACCGCACCGAGGCACTGCACCGGCTCCTCGCCGGCCTGGGGCTCGACCCCGAGGTGGCGTCGCGGCGCGCGGACGACCTGTCGGGCGGCCAGTGCCAGCGGGTCAGCATCGCCCGAGCGCTGGCGGCCCGGCCCCGGCTGCTGGTGTGCGACGAGGCGGTGTCGGCGCTCGACGTGTCGGTCCAGGCCCAGATCCTGCGGCTGCTGGCCGAACTGCGCGAAAGCCACCGGCTCGCCCTGCTGTTCATCTCGCACGACCTGGGGGTGGTGCACCAGATCGCCGACCGGGTGGCGGTGATGCGCGAGGGCGTGATCGTGGAGCAGGGCCCGGCCGGCGAGGTGCTGAGCGCGCCGCGGCACCCGTACACCCGGGCGCTGCTGGCCGCGGCCCTGGACCTGGACGACCCGGTGCCCGACGAGGGCACCGCCGACGGCGAGGCGGTCGGATGAGCGAGCCGGCACCGGCGGGCTGGAACACCTGGGACGTCCGAACGCACACCGGTATGAGCCGGCTGCCGTGCGGGCCGAAGGTGCGGTTCGGCGTACTCGGCCGCGAGGGCCCGGTGCTCGACGGGTTCACCTGGCGCGACGGACTGGACCGGCTCGGCCCGCACACCGTGGACGGCTCCTACGCCGAGGTGAGCGTCCGCGCGGCGGGCCACCGGCTGCGGCTGGTCCTCGCGGGCGGACCGACCGACGTGCTGCACGTCCGCGCCGAGTGCACGGGCCAGGTCGTGCTGTCCGTGGAAGACGTGGAAGAGGTGGGGGAGGTGGGGGAGGTGGCGGACCTGGGCGATCCGGCCCGCGCCGTACGCGCGGGCGGTCTGCGCTGGGACGTCGCCGCCTCCCGGCCCGCCCGGCGGATCGCGGGCCCGGCGCGGGCGCTGCTGCTCGCGTTCGGTGGTCCCGGCGGTGGTCCCACCGCCGTGGAGCTGCGGATCGGGCCGGCCGGCACGCCGGGCACGGTGGCCGGCACCGGCGGCGTCCTCGCGGCCCGCCGTGCGGCGGCCGACCGGACCCGGCTGCGCTCCGGCGGCTGGCTCGGCGCCGCCGCCGACGCGCTGACCCGGGCCGTCACCTGGAACACCGTCTACGCCCCGGACCTCGGCCGGGTACTCACCCCGACCTCAAGGGACTTCGTCTGCGCCGACCGCAAGGGCTTCTACGGCACCTGGGCGCTGCACGCCTGGGACACCTTCTTCACCGGTCTGGCCGCCTCGGCCGTCGACCGGGACTACGCGCGCGGCATCTTCCAGCAGATCCTGCCGTACGCGGACGAGTCCGGCATGATCCCGAACCGGGTCTCGGACGACGGGGGCGTCACCGCGGACCGTTCGCAGCCGCCGGTCGGCGCGCTGACGGTACATCAGGCGTATCTGGCGGGCGGCCTGTCGGCCGAGACCCGGGACCGGACGCTGCTGGAGACCCTCTTCCCGGCGCTGCTGGCCTGGCACGACTGGTGGCCCCGGGCCCGTCGCGGACCGCACGGCCTGCTCGCCTGGGGCTCCGACCCGGTCCCGGGCGACCCGGCGTCGGCCACCCTGGACCGGGCCAGACGGGAGTCGGGCCTGGACGATTCGCCGATGTACGACGGCGCCCGGTACGACCCGGCGACCCGCACCATGGACCTCGCCGACGTCGGCCTGAACGCGCTGCACATCGCCGACGCCGAGGCGCTGGCGGAGATCGCCGGCCTGCTGGGCGAGCGCGCGACGGCCGGCCGGCTGCGCGCCGAGGCCGCCACCGCCGGGGACCGCGCCGACCGGTTGCTGTGGGACGCCGGGCGCGGTGGCTACCGCAACCTGACATCGGCGGGCAGCCACGATCCGAGCGTCTCGCCGACGATGCTGTACGCGCTGCTCGCCGGGTTGCCGGACGCCGGTCGGGCGGCGTCCATGGCCGCCGCGCTGCTGCGGCCCGAAGTGCTTGGCGGCGACCGGCCGCTGCCCAGCGTGGCCCGCGACGATCCCGGTTTCGCGGCGACGTACTGGCGCGGCCGGATCTGGGCACCGATGGCCTATCTCGCCGTCCGGGGGCTGCGCCGCTACGGACTGACCGGGCTGAGCCGCCCGGTGGTGGCCGACCTGCTGCGGCTCTTTCTCGACGAATGGCGCGAGCACAGCCACGTCCGGGAGAACTACCCGGCCGTCGCGGGCGAGGACCTGACCCGCCTTCAGCACCGGTCGGACGGGCTGATGGCCTGGGGCGGGCTGCTGGCCCACCTCGCCTTCGGGGAGCTGGCCGACGCGCGCGGCGACGGCTGGCGGTTCGCCCACCCCGGCGAACCGGCCGAACTGCTGGGCCTGCCGCTGGGCGAGGGCCGCCTCGACGTCCGGGCGGCCGGCCGGCTCACCGTCCACCTCGACGGCCGGGCCCTGCTGGACATGGCGCCCGGCGTCGTCGTACACGGCTACCTGCGGACCGGCGACCGCGTCACCGGCACCGCCGAGGGCGTCGGCGAACTGCTCGTCACCCCACCGGACGGCGGCCCGCCCGTGCCGGTCGACGTCCGGGGCGGCCCCCGGAGATTCACCCTCGGCCCGGCCGGCGACGGCAACGGCGCCGGCCATGACCCGGACAGCGCGGCAGCCGCGCGGAAGAGGAGCGGCACATGAGCGCGCCCACGGCGGCGGCCACGGACATCCTCGTCGTGGGAGGGGGCCTCGGCGGCGTGGCCGCCGCGCTGGCCGCCCTCGACCGGGGGCGGTCCGTCCTGCTCACCGAGGAGACCGACTGGATCGGCGGCCAGCTCACCAGCCAGGGCGTGCCGCCCGACGAGCACGCCTGGATCGAGCAGTTCGGCGCCACCCGTACCTACCGGGCGCTGCGCGAGGCGATCCGCGCCTACTACCGGACCTGGTACCCGCTCACCGACGAGGCCAGGCGGCGCCGGTACCTCAACCCGGGCGAGGGACGGGTGAGCGCGCTGTGCCACGAACCGAAGGTGGCCGCCGCGGTCCTGGCGGCGATGGCCGCGCCGTACGTGGCGGCCGGCCGGCTGCGCATCCTGTACCGGCACCGTCCGGTCGCCGCCGCCACCGACGGCGACCGGGTGCGGTCCGTGGTCGTCGAAGGCCCGGACGCCACCCGCGTCGAGGTGTCGGCGGCGTACGTCCTGGACGCCACGGAACTCGGCGACCTGCTGCCGCTGACCGGCGCCGAGCACGTGACGGGCTTCGAGTCGCGGCGGGACACCGGGGAGCCGAGCGCGCCCGACGCGGCCCAGCCGGCCAACATGCAGGCGTTCTCCTGGGTGTTCGCCGTCGAGCACCGGGCCGGCGAGGACCACACCGTCGACCGCCCGGCCGGGTACGGCGGCTGGGCCGCCTACCGCCCCGCACAGTGGCCGGGCCGGCTGCTGAGCCTGAGCGCGCCCGACCCGCGGACCCTGCGCACCGTGCCGCGCACCTTCACCCCGAACGCCGACTCCGGGCCGGTCGTCGCCGACCAGCGCCGGGACCCGGGCGACAAGGAACTGTGGGAGTTCCGCCGGGTGGTCTCCAGGAAGCTGTACCGGCCGGGATTCGCCGCGAGCGACGTGACCGTCGTCAACTGGCCCATGATCGACTATCTGCCCGGGCCGCTGATCGGGGTCGACGACAAGGAGCGGGACCGGCATCTGGCCGGCGCCCGCGAGCTGAGCATGAGCATGCTCTACTGGCTCCAGACCGAGGCACCGCGCCCCGACGGCGGCACCGGCTGGCCCGGCCTGCGGCTGCGCGGCGATGTGCTGGGCACGGCCGACGGACTGGCCAAGGCGCCGTACATCCGCGAGTCGCGCCGGATCGTGGCGCGGCGCCGGATCGTCGAACAGGACGTGTCCCTCACCGCGCGCGGCGGGCGCGGCGCGGTGCGCTGCCCGGACACCGTCGGCATCGGGATGTACCGGATCGACCTGCACCCGTCCACCGGCGGCGACACCTACATCGACGTGCCCAGCAGCCCCTTCCAGATCCCGCTGGGCGCCCTGCTGCCGGTGCGGCTGCGCAACCTGCTGCCGGTGTGCAAGAACATCGGCACCACCCACATCACCAACGGCTGCTACCGGCTGCACCCCGTCGAGTGGAACATCGGCGAGGCGGCCGGATCGCTGGCGGCGCACTGCCTCGACCACCGCCTCGACATCGAGCAGGTGTACGAGGACAGCGACCGGCTGAGCACCTTCCAGGACGAACTGGCCCGCGCCGGCGTCGAACTGGCCTGGCCCGAGATCAAGGGGTACTGATGAGCGGCCAGGACGCGAGAACCGACGGCCGGGCGCTGCTGGCCGGAGTGATCGTCCCGCTGGTCACCCCGATGCACCGGCCGGGACAGCCGTCGGCGCGGGCCGCCCGCCCCCTGCTGGCCGCGCTGGCGGCGGCGGGCGCCCGCGGCCTCATGCTCTTCGGCAGCAACGGCGAGGGCCCGCTGCTGCCCACCGCGCTCCTCGGCGAGTTCGCCACCGGGGTGGCCCGGCGCTGGCGCGAACTGACCGGCTCCGGACCGGTGCTGGTCAATGTCACGGCACCCGGAACCGCCGAGGTACTGGAACGGGCGGCGGCCGTCCGGTGCGCCGAGCCGGACGCGCTGGTGCTCGGCCCGCCACTCTACTTCCACCACCGCCACGACGAGATCGTCGCGCACTACGCCGCGCTGGCCGGCCTCGACACCCCCGTCGTCGCCTACCACGCCCCCCGGTACGGCAATCCGCTCACCCCCGCCCTGCTCGACGAACTGACCGCGCTCACCCACCTGGTGGGCCTCAAGGACAGCTCGGGCGACCCCGGGCTGTTCCGGCACGCGCTGGCGGCGGCCCGCCGGCGCGCGGACTTCGGGATCAGCCAGGGCGCGGAACGGCAGGCGCTGGACGCGCTCCGGCTCGGGGCCGACGGTGTGGTGCCGGGGGTGGCCAATCTGGCGCCCGGGACGGCCGTCGAGCTGTTCCGGGCCCACCGCGAGGGGCGGAACGACGCCGCGCGGCGCGCGCAACACGTGCTCGACGAGGTACTCGCGCTGCACACCGTGCGCCCCGGGGTGCCCGCGGTGAAGGCCGTCCTGGCCGACCGCGGCCTGTGCCCGCCGCACGCCGCGGCACCCTTCACCCCGTGCTCCGCCGCGGAACGGCAGGCCCTGCGCGCCCTGCTCGCACCCCTCGACGCACATCTCATACGCGCCTGACCCCCCCGCGTCCTTCCTCCGTGTTCCTTCCTCCGCGTCCCCTTCCTCCGCGTTCCCTTCCTCTCCTCCGTACCGCCCGAAAGGGGTGGCCCGCCATGACCGACAGCAGACCCCGCCGCACCGCCGTGAACCGCAGGTTCTTCGCCCTGGGCGTCCTCGGCGCCTCAGCGGCCGCCACGGTCGGCCCGGCGGCCTTCGGACCCCCGGCCCACGCCGCCGGCCGGTCCTCCGGGCCCGGCCGGCCCGGCCCCTTCTTCCACGAGCAGACGCTCTGGGACTCCGTCGCGGGCCCACTCGTGAACTACCACGTGCACGCGCTCGCCGTGCTGCCCGACGACACCGTGCTGGCCGTGACCGAGGGCCGGCACGAGGTGTGCGACGCCGGACCGCGCGACCTGCTGCTGCGCCGCAGCACCGACGGCGGCCGGACCTGGGAGGCCAGTCGTACCCTGGTCACCTCCGTCGACGGCCGGTCCTGGGGCAACCCGGCGCTGGTGGCGGACCGGGAGACCGGCGAGGTCTTCCTCTTCTACATGCTCTCGCTGCGCCTGCCCGAGAACACCACCTGCTCGGGCGACTCGGGCGACCTCCACCTGATCTCCAGCCGGGACAGCGGCCGGACCTGGGGCGACGTACGCGACCTGGCGGGCCTGTTCGACGGCTTTCCCTACGACTGGGCGCTGCACGGCCCCGGCCCGGGTCACGGACTCCAGCTGCGCTCCGGCCGGCTGCTGCTCAACTGCGCACACCGCCGGGTCATCGTCGGCAACACCGTGGCCGAGCGGTTCTACGGCGTCGCACCGATCTACAGCGACGACCACGGCGCCACCTGGCGGGCCACCGGCGAGGTGCCGGTACAGGTCAAGTACCCCATCAACGAGGCCCGGATGGTGCAGCGCTCCGACGGCAGCGTGCTCGTGAACGGACGGGCCGCCGCGGGCGGGGAAGGGCAACGCATCGTCTCCGTCAGCTCGGACGACGGTCTGACCTGGTCGCAGCCGGCGTTCGACGGCGGCACCGGTTCGTTCAACGCGGTCGACGCCGGGCTGCTGCGCTACACCGGCGGCCCCGGCAGCGGCGGCCCCGGGCGGCTGCTCTTCAGCCGCCCCGACTCGCCCGTCAGGTACAACATGACGGTCTCGGTCAGCTACGACGAGGGCGTCTCCTACCGGTATCACCGGGTCGTCAACGAGAACCGGTCCTTCTACTCCGACCTCGCCCGGCTCTCCGACGGCACCATCGTGCTGCTCTACGGCTGCGACGGTGATCTGGCGAGCGCCCCGCGCCGGGTCAACGTGTGCCGCTTCTCGCTCGACTGGCTCACCCGCGGCCGCGACAGCCTGCGCGGTGGTCCGCGGCTCCGGGAGACCGTCGTCGCCCTGGCCGGAGCGGACCGCGAGATCACCGGGGGAGCCGTGCGGACCGTCCCGGACCCCCTCGCCCGCCGTGGCGAGCGACTGCTCCTCACCCCCGGCCGGGTGGGTGACGCGGTGGCGTTCACCTTCCGGGTCCCGCGCACCGCGGAGTACGAGCTGCTGCTGCGTTACCACCGCACCGCGGACGGCGCACTGGCCACCGTCACCCTGGACGGCAGCGCACTGCCCGCGCACGCGATCGACACCACGGCCCAGTCGGCGGACGGCTTCGACCTGGCCCGGCTCGGCAGCGCCCGGCTGGCGGCCGGCCGGCACACCCTGCGCTGCGCCGTGACGGGACCCGGCCGGGGCGGCGGCACCCGGCTCGGCCTCGACTCGCTCGGCCTGACCGAGGCGCCGGGCCCCGCCGACGTACGCCGGGAGGTGGTGGTGGACAACGACCGGCTGGGCTTCGAGGTGGTCAGCGGCAGCTGGCCGACGACGACGGCGGACCCCGGCTTCTGGGCCGGCAACTACCGGCTGGCGCCCGCCGGTTCGGGACAGCGGGTGGTGCGCTGGCGGCCGGCCGTGCCCCGGGACGGGGTGTACGAGATCCAGACGTCCTGTCCGCCGGCCGCCGGCCGCGCGAGCAACGCCCCGTACACCGTCCGCCGGACGGACGGCACCGACACCGTGCGGATCGACCAGCGGGTCCCCGGAGCCACCGAGCCGCGCGGCGGTACCTGGGTGTCACTCGGTGAGTTCCGGCTGCGGGCCGGTCTCGGCACGTCGGTCGAGCTGACCGACGACGCGGACGGCACGGTGGCCGCCGACGCGATCCGCCTGCTGGGGCCGCGGGACTGAGCGCGCACCGGGGCCGGCGCCGGCCACGGCCCGCTCACCCCACTCACCCCGCCGCACCGCCGCGCCGGCCCGCGCGGCCCTGAGCGTGTGACCGGCACGGCCGCGCTCGGCCCCCGACGGCGTGGCCGGGCGACTGCCCGCTGATCATCTGGGTACCCTCCGCCGCATGGCGGTGGACAGCAGGACCCCGCGGCCGCGCGAGGCGCCGGCGCGGCCCCGGACGAACCGGACCCTCGGCCGGGCCCTGGTGCGGTGGACGACGACCACCGACCACAAGGTCGTCGGCAACCTCTATCTGACGACCGCCTTCTGCTTCTTCCTGTTCGCCGGGCTGCTGGCGATGCTGATGCGGGCCGAACTCGCCCGGCCCGGACTGCAACTGGTCACCAGCCATCAGTACAACCAGCTCTTCACCGTGCACGGCACGATCATGATGCTGCTGTTCGCGACCCCGCTGTTCGCCGGCTTCGCCGACGCGATCATGCCGCTCCAGATCGGCGCCCCCGACGTCGCCTTCCCCCGGCTCAACGCCCTGTCGTACTGGCTGTACCTGTTCGGCGGGCTGATGGTGGTCGGCGGATTCCTGACCCCCGGCGGGGCGGCGGCCTTCGGCTGGTTCGCCTACGCGCCGCTGAACGGGCCCGTCTTCAGCCCCGGCACCGGCGGCGACCTGTGGACCATGGGCCTGGTGCTGTCCGGGGTGTCGACCACCCTCGGCGCGGTCAACTTCATCACCACGATCCTGTGTCTGCGCGCCCCCGGCATGACGATGTTCCGGATGCCGATCTTCACCTGGAACGTGCTGTTCACCTCCATCCTGGTGCTGCCCGCCTTCCCCGTGCTGACCATGCTCTCCGCCGTGGTCTGGGCCCACCACATGTTCGCCACCGGCGCCGTGCTGCTGCCGTTCTTCTCCCTGATGTCCTTCCTGATCGCGGTGCCCACCGGGGTGAAGTTCTTCAACTGGATCGGCACCATGACCAAGGGCTCCCTGTCCTTCGAGACCCCGATGCTGTGGTCCTGCGGCTTCCTGGTGACCTTCCTGCTCGGCGGCCTCAGCGGCGTCCTCATCGCCTCCCCGCCGCTCGACTTCCACCTCACCGACTCCTACTTCATCGTCGCCCACCTGCACTACGTGCTGTTCGGCACCGTCGTCTTCGCCATGTTCGGCGGCTTCTACTTCTGGTGGCCCAAGCTCACCGGCCGGATGCTCGACGAACGCCTCGGCAGGATGCACTTCTGGACACTGTTCGTCGGCTTCCAGACCACCTTCCTGGTCCAGCACTGGCTCGGCGAACAGGGCATGCCCCGCCGCTACGCCGACTACCTCGCCGCCGACGGCTTCACCCTGCTCAACACCATCAGCTCGCTCGGCGCCTTCCTGCTCGGCCTGTCCACCCTGCCGTTCCTCTACAACGTGTGGCACACCCGCCGGCACGGCCGCGTCGCCCACCAGGACGACCCCTGGGGCTACGGGCGCTCCCTGGAGTGGGCCACCTCCAGCCCACCGCCGCGGCACAACTTCCACGCCCTGCCCCGGATCCGCTCCGAGTCCCCGGCGTTCGACCTGCACCATCCCGACATCAGCCGCCACGACCAGAGGCACACCCAGTGAAGACCGAGTCCCGGCTGTTCACCGGGGTGGCGGCGTTCTTCGCGGTCAGCGCGGCCGGCTACGGCTGGTTCGCCGCCGAACCGGCCGGTACCGCCGTGCTCGCCGTCGCCTTCCTGATGGCCGCGCTCGTCGCGTTCTTCTGCCGGGTCCAGTACCGCAGGCACGGTCTCAGGGCGCAGGACCACCGGGACGCCGAGGTCCGCGACACCGCCGGACCGCTGGACTTCTTCTCCCCGCACAGCCCCTGGCCGGTGATCGTCGCGCTGGGCGCCGTCCTGGTCGCCCTCGGCATCGTCTACGGCCTGTGGCTGGTCCTGCTGGGCTTCGGCGTCCTCGCCCCCGGGGTGGCCGGCCTGGTCTTCCAGTACGCGCGGCGCGAGGGTCAGCGGGCCGGCGAGTCGTCGGACGGCTCGGGCTCCGGCGCCGGCTCCGGCATGTCGACCCGGTCCTCGTAGTACCAGGAATTCAAGGACGACCGCAGCCGCCCCGCCCGCCCCCCGGCCGCCTTCGGTGCCGGCGGCTCGGGCAGCTCCCGGCCGTGCCGCAGCACGTACCGCCGCTCCTCGTCCAGCGGCGCGCGCCGCTCGGCGTAACCGCCCGCCACGGTCTGCCGCACCTCGCCGGTCTCCGCGCCCTGCGCCAGCCGCTCCCGGTCCGCCTCCTGAAGGGCCAGGCAGACCCGCTTGGCCAGCATGAACGCCACCGGTGGCAGAACCACCAGCGCCACCCGGAACACCCAGGTCAGCAGGTTGAGCGAGACGTCGAAGGTGTCCGCGAGGACGTCATTGCCGCCGGCCGCCGTCAGCACCGCGTAGAACACGATCGCGGCCACCCCCAGCCCTGTGCGCACCGGCTTGTCCCGGGGCCGGTCGGCCAGATGGTGCTCCGCCCGGTCCCCCGTCACCCACCGCTCGAAGAACGGATAGCAGTACAGCACCGCGAACAGCAGCCCCGGCAGCACCAGCGCGGGCAGCAGCACGTTCCACATCACCGTGTGCCCGGCCACCGCCGTCTCCCACGGCGGCACCAGCCGGAGCGCGCCCTCCAGGAAGCCGACGTACCAGTCCGGCTGCGACCCGGTGGACACGAGGTCGGCGCGGTAGGGGCCGTACACCCACACCGGGTTGATCTGCGCCACCCCCGCGAGCAGCGTCAGCACCCCGAAGACCAGGAAGAACAGGCCCGCCGAACTCGCCGCGAACCGCGGGAACATGGGCTTGCCCACGACATTGCGCTCGGTACGGCCCCGGCCCGCCCACTGGGTGTGCTTGAGGTGGAAGACCAGGATCAGATGGGCCGACACCAGCGCCAGCAGCAGGCCGGGCAGCAGCAGGATGTGCACCGGGTACAGCCGGGGGACGAAGTCGTGCCCGGGGAACTCGCCGCCGAACACGAACATGCTCACGTACGTCCCCACCACCGGTACCGACAGCATGATTCCCTGCGCGATCCGGAGGCCGGTCCCCGACAGCAGGTCGTCCGGGAGCGAGTAGCCGGCGAACCCCTCGGCCAGGGCCAGCAGGAACAGCGTCACGCCGATCACCCAGTTGGCCTCGCGCGGACGGCGGAACGCGCCGGTGAAGAACACCCGCAGCAGATGCACCCCGATCGCCGCCAGGAACACCAGCGCCGCCCAGTGGTGCAACTGCCGGATCAGCAGCCCGCCGCGCACCTCGAAGCTGATGTCCAGTGTCGAGCGGAACGCCTGCGACATCCGCACCCCGAGCAGCGGCCGGTAGGACCCGGTGTAGGCGCTCTCGGTCATCGACGGATCGAAGAACAGGGTCAGCCACACCCCGGTCAGCAGCAGCACCACGAACGAGTACAGGGCGAGTTCGCCCAGCAGGAACGACCAGTGGTCCGGGAACGCCTTGCGCAGCAGCCGCCCGCCCTCGAACACCGGCAGCCGCGCGTCCGCCCGGTCGGCGAGCCCCTCACCCACGCGACGGGCCCGCGCACCGGCGCGGGCCCTTCTCCTCTTCAGCAGCACGGATCATGGGTTCCCGGCCGTCCGCACCGGAAACTGCGACCGTCGGCCGCGGTCACCCGTCGGCCGCGCAAGCCGCCGCGCGCTCAGTGACCGCCGCCCGGCCCACCGCTGCCGAACGAACCGCTGCTGCCCTCGTCCCAGCGGCGCCGTGGCTGCCCCGGGTCCGAGCGGCTGCTCTGCTGATGGAGGTCGTGCGGCAGGATCCGCTCGTCACCGCGCGGCATCTCGTCCGCCGACCGGGTCTCCTGGGTCTCCCGGACCGGTCCGCCCGCGGGCATCCGCGGCTGCTCGTCGGGGGTCGGCGGCGGCGACTCGCGACGCTTGACGCGGATGCCGACCGCGAAGGCGCCGATCAGCAGCGCCACGACCACGAAAGCCGCCACGATCAGCCCGACGCTCATGGCGCCATTGGTCGCGGCCATCTCCATCCATGCGCTAGTCATGAGCGGCGAGTACCCCCGGTCCCCGCCACGAACCTCTCGGCCCGCTCAGTTCCCTCGCGTCAGTCCGTCCGCGCGGATCGCGTCTGCGAACGGTTCGCCTTGCGGATCGCGCCGAGCAGTTCCTGCTTCGACATCCGGGACCGCCCCTCGACGCCGAGCCGCTTGGCGACGTCGTACAGATGCTGCTTGGTGGCCTTCTCGTCGACTCCCTCGCCACTGCGCCCGCCCTGCCCCCGGGGCCGGCCCGACTGCGGGTCGGAAGGGCCCTTGCGGCCGCCCTCCTTGCGCTCCCAGTGGTCACCGACCTTCTCGTAGGTGTGCTTCAGCGCGCCGTACGCCACCCGGTGCGCCCGCTCGCCCTCGCCGTACTCCCGCACCGCGGAGTCGTGCGCCTTGATCCAGGTGCGCTGGGCCTGGCGCGGAGACCGCTCCAGGGTCGACGGCAGTTCCTGTCGTCCCGGCATGTCGTGCACCTCCGTTCCTCGTCGCTTCCGGAGGGTGCCCGGGTGCCCGGGGCAGACGGCGGAAAACCGCCCGGAGCCCTTGGCGGCACCGGGCCCGGCGGGTTTGGCGCGGACCTCGGCGGCAACCCGCCCGGTGTGACTTCCACGACTTCCACGACATCGACGACCTCGCAGCAGGAGCTGTTCCAGTTCCTCGAGGACCGCTTCGCATGTGCACAGGCATGCACGGAATGTGCCCGGGTGTGCGCGCTGCGGGCGAGCCTCGTGGACCCGGACGGCACGGAGAACCAGGAACTCGTCCGCCGCAAGGGCATCATGTGCGCCGAGGTCTGCGACGCCACCTGCCGGGTGCTGTCCGAGCAGACCCAGGTGGACGAGGAGGCGATACGTGTCCAGCTGGAGTGGTGCCGGCAGGTGTGCCTGGAGAGCGCGCAGGTCTTCGACCGGCAGCCGGGCGCCGAGGACAGCGCCGCGGCCTGCCGGGACTGCGCCAAGGCGTGCGGCACGTTCCTCGACACGCTGCACTGACGCGCGCGGTGGCACCGCCGCCCGGACCGGTCTGGGAACGGCCGGGGTACGGCGTTAGCCTCCCGCCATGACCGCCAACGCGACGAACGACTCGGTACGGGGCGATCCGGGGCTGTTCGGGCCCGGCTCGGTGACCTGGCAGGCACACGGCGACCCGATGATGTGGATCGCCGGCGTCCGCGCCCTGTGGCTCCAGGCACTGCACCCGCGGGCCGTGCGCGGCGTGCTCCAGAACTCCGACTTCCGGCGCGACGCCTGGGGGCGCCTGCTGCGCACCGCCGGCTTCGTCGGCACCACCACCTACGGCGACACCGCGGCCGCCGAACGGGCCGGCGCCCGGGTCCGCGGCATCCACCGCAGGCTCGGCGCCACCGACCCCGACACCGGCGAGCGCTACGGCGTCGACGAACCCGCGCTGCTGCGCTGGGTGCACTGCGCCGAGGTCGGCTCCTACCTGCACGTCCTGCGCCGCTCCGGATTCCCGCTCACCGACCGGGCGGCCGACCGCTACCTCGCCGAGCACCGCACCAGCGCCCGCCTGGTCGGCCTCGACCCCGCCACCGTGCCCGCCGACCGGGCGGCACTGGCCGCCTACTTCGCGGAGGTACGGCCCGAACTGGCGGCCGGCCCCGAGGCCCACGAGGTGGACGACTTCCTGCGCCGCCCGCCGGTCCACCCGCTGCTCACCCCGGCCCGGCGGCTGCTGTGGCACCGGGTGGCGCACCTGGCCTACGCCTCCCTGCCGCCGTACGCCCACGAGCTGTACGGCAGGCCCGCGCCCGACCCGGACACGGTCACCCGCCACCTGCGGCGCACCGGCACCGTCCTGCGCTCGGTGCCCGCCCGGCTGCGCTGGCAGCTGCCGCCGAAGCACATCCTGTCCGCCATGCAGCGCCTCGGACCGGGGGCGCGTCCGGCCCCGTACAAAGTCGGCGCATAGACCGCCATACTGGACCGGCCAGGGGAGGGCAGGAGCGACAGCGACGGGGGCGCGCTTCTATGGGATCCATGGGGTCTGTGGGGGACAGCACACTGATCCAGGGCCGGTACCGGCTGCTCGATCTGATCGGACGCGGCGGCATGGGGGAGGTGTGGCGGGCCCGGGACGAGTCGCTGGGCCGCCGGGTCGCCGTCAAGTGCCTCAAGCCGCTCGCGACGCGGGAGGACCCGTCCTTCACACGGGTGCTGCGGGAGCGGTTCCGCCGGGAGGCCCGGGTGGCCGCCGCGCTCCAGCACCGCGGGGTGACCGTGGTGCACGACTTCGGTGACTGCGAGGGGGTGCTGTTCCTGGTCATGGAGCTGCTGGAGGGCCGCAACCTCAGCCAGCTGCTGGAGGACAACAAGCACCACCCGCTGCCGGTCACCGATGTCGTGGACATCGCCGAGCAGGTCGCCGCCGCGCTGGCCTACACCCATGAGCAGGGCATCGTGCACCGGGACCTGAAACCGGCCAACATCGTGCGGCTGGCCGACGGCACGGTGAAGATCTGCGACTTCGGCATCGCCCGGCTCGGCCACGACGTGGGCTTCACCGCCCGGCTCACCGGCACCGGCATCGCCATGGGCACCCCGCACTACATGTCCCCGGAGCAGATCGGCGGCACCGAGGTGGACCGGCGCAGCGACCTGTACTCGCTGGGCTGCGTGCTGTACGAACTGGCCACCGGGGTACCGCCGTTCGACCTCGACGACCCGTGGGCGGTCCTGGTCGGCCACCGCGACACCCCGCCCCGCCCGCCCCGCAGCCACCGGCCCGACCTGCCGGGCTACCTGGAGCGGATCATCCTGGACCTGCTGGCCAAACGGCCCGAACACCGCCCGGACGACGCCCGGGAACTGGGCCGCCGGATCACGGCCGGCCGCACCGCCCCGTCACACCCGCCGACCGCCGTCACACCCCACCCGCGAACCCCCCAGCCGGCCGGCCGCACAGCGGGCCCGCCGTCCTGGACGTACCTGCGGGGCGCGGGGGACACCCCGGAGGCGGCCCCTTCGGGAGGCGCGGTACCGGGTGGCCGGACGGCGGGTGACGGTCCCGGTCCGGGGATGTCCGGCTCGGGCGAGGTGGTGGGTGCTGGTGCGGGGATGCCCGGCCCGGGTGCGGAGCCGGGTGCCCTCGTGAGGGCCTCCGGCCCGGGTGGAGCGGCGGGCGGTGGCGGCCCCGGGCTGCCGGCCCCGGCTACCGGGAGCGGACCCGGCCCCGACGGTGCGGCGGGCGGGGCGGGCGAGCCCTCCCGCGCGTGGCCCCCGCGGTACTCCGTCGACCAGGCCGGCGACCGGCCGTCCCACCCGCCGCCGCAGAGCACGCCCCAGAGCACGCCGGGGAGCACGCCGGGGAGGATGCCGGAGAGGATGTCGGAGACCAGGCCGGAGAGCACCACCGCCCTGGCCGCCCGGCACGGGGCGGGGCTGCGGCTGGGCCGGCAGGGCCGCTGGGCCGAGGCCGGCGAGGTGCACCGGGCGGTCGCCGACGCCCGCGCCCGGCTGCTCGGCCCCGACCACCCCGACACCCTCGCCAGCCACTACGAGGCCGCCTTCGTGCTCAGCCGCACCGGACGCCCCGCCGACGCCCTGAGCGCCTACAAGCGGGTGGCCGAGGCCAGGATCCGCGTCCTCGGCCCCGACCACCCCGACACCCTCGCCGTCCGCCAGGAGATGGCGTACGTGCTGGGACGGCTGGGCCGGCACACCGACGCCCACCAGGTGTACGCCGCCGTCCTCGTCGCCCGGGAGCGCACGATGGGCGCCGGCCACCCCGACACCCTGCGCTGCCGCCACAACCTCGCCTTCAGCCTCGGCCGGCTCGGCCGCTGGGCCGAGGCCCACCGCATGGCGGACGACGTCGCCGAAACCCGTGCCCGGATCCTCGGCCCGGACCACTCGGACACGCTCGTCACCCGCTACGAGGTGGCGTACGCGCTCGGTCAGCTGGACCGCTGGCAGGAGGCGCTCGCCACCTACCGGGACGTCGCCGACGCGCGCACCCGGGCGCTGGGCGCCGACCACCCCGACACCCTCGCCGCCCGCTACGAGACCGGCATCAGCCTGGGCCGGCTCGGCCGCAGCGCCGAGGCCCTCGCCCTCTACCGCGCCCTGGCCGACGACCGCGCCCGCGTCCTGGGCGCCGGCCACCCGGAGACCCTGCGCGCCCGGCACGGCATCGGCGTCAACCTCGGCCGGCTCGGCCGCTGGGAGGAGGCGCTCACCGAGTCCCGCGCGGTGGCCGCGGCCCGGACCCGCGTCCTGGGCCCCAACCATCCCGATACCCTGGTCAGCCGCCGCGAGGTCGCCGTCGGCCTGGGCTGGCTGGGCCGCTGGGAGGCCGCGCTGACCGAGTACCGCCACGTGACCGCCGTCCGCGAGGGGGTCCTCGGCCCCGCCCACCCGGACACCGCCGCCGCCCGCGACGACGAGGCCCACTGCCTGGCCCAACTGGGCCGCACCACCGAGGCGGCGGAGCTGTACCAGGGGGTACTTCCGCCGCGGCGGCGGGAGACCCCGAGAACGGCCGACGGCTGACGCCAACCGCCCCGACGAGCCATGCCCGCCGCCACTCACCCCGTGACCCCGCCGGTCCCGCGTGGCGCGTCCGGTGCCGCTGAGCGCGCGTCGGCCGGGGCGGTCGGGGGCCGTCCGGCCGGGGTGTTCCGCGGCGCGGGTTCCACCGGTCGCGGTGTCCCCACGCGTGTCGATCGCCCGGCGGGCTCCGGTTCCGGGCCTCCCGGCCTGGCCGGCCCGGGACGCCCGCCCGCGGCGTACCACGTCCCAGCCCCGCCCACCCCCGTGGCCTTCTGGCGACACCGCTCCCCGCGTGCTACCAAGAGCCATGACCACGCACCGCGCCCCCCGCAGGGGCACGCGCCGATATGACGTCGTCATCGTCGGCGCGGGGCACAACGGCCTGGTCGCCGCCGCCTACCTGGCCCGCGCCGGACGGTCGGTCCTGGTGCTGGAGCGGCTGGACCGCACCGGGGGCGCGGCCGTCTCCACCCGCCCGTTCGCCGGCGTGGACGCCCGGCTGTCCCGTTACTCCTACCTGGTCAGTCTGCTACCCACCAAGATCGTCCGGGACCTCGGCCTCGACTTTCGCCGCCGGCCCCGTACCGTCTCCTCGTACACCCCCGCCGAGCGCGCCGGCCGGCCCACCGGGCTGCTGGTCGGCGGGGACGAGCGGCGCACCCGCGCCTCCTTCGCCCGGCTGACCGGCGGTGAGCGCGAGTACGCGGCCTGGCAGCGGTTCTACGCCATGACCGGCCGGGTCGCCCGCCGGGTCTTCCCCACCCTCACCGAACCGTTGCCCACCCGCGCCGAGCTGCGCCGCCGCGTCGACGACGAGCCCGCCTGGCGGGCCCTGTTCGAGGAGCCGATCGGGGTCGCCGTCGAGGAGTACTTCGCCGACGACCTGGTCCGCGGCGTCGTCCTCACCGACGCCCTGATCGGCACCTTCGCCGACGCCCACGACCCGTCCCTCAAACAGAACCGCTGCTTCCTCTACCACGTGATCGGCGGCGGCACCGGCGCCTGGGACGTGCCGGTCGGCGGGATGGGCGCGCTCACCGACGCGCTGGCGGCCGCGGCCCGCACCGCCGGCGCCGTGCTCGCCACCGGCCACGAGGCGGTGCGGATCGACACCGACGGGCGGACGGCCGAGGTCACCTGGCGCACGGAGGACGGCGAGGGCTCCGCCGCGGCCCGGCACGTCCTGGTCGGCGCCTCCCCGCGGGCCCTGGCGGAGCTGACCGGCGCCCCGCCGCCCCCGCCCGCCGAAGGCGCGCAGCTCAAGGTGAACATGCTGCTCACCCGGCTCCCCGCGCTGCGCGACCCGGCGGTCGACCCCCGGCAGGCGTTCGCCGGGACCTTCCACGTCGCCGAGGGCTACCGGCAACTGGCCGCCGCGCACGCCCAGGCGGCGGCCGGCGCGGCGCCCGCCGCCCCGCCCGCGGAGCTCTACTGCCACTCGCTCACCGATCCCACGATCCTCGGCCCGGACCTCGCCGCCCGGGGCCACCACACCCTCACCCTGTTCGGCCTGCACACCCCCGCCCGGCTCTTCGCCCAGGACCACGACACCGTGCGGGACCAGCTGCTGGAAGCGACCCTGGCCCAGCTCGACGCCCAGCTGGCCGAGCCGCTCGCCGACTGCCTGGCCACCGACGCGGACGGCCGCCCCTGCCTGGAGGCGAAGACACCGCTGGACCTGGAACGCGACCTGCGGCTGCCCGGCGGCAACATCTTCCACCGCGAACTCGCCTGGCCCCACACCCAGGACGGCACCGGCCGCTGGGGCGTCGAGACCCCGCACCCGAACATCCTGCTGTGCGGGGCCGGCGCGGTCCGCGGCGGCGGGGTGAGCGGCGTCCCCGGACACAACGCGGCCAGGGCCGTACTGGAGAGCCCGGCCGCCTGAAGCATGCGCCGCCGCGGAACGGGTACCGCGACATAACAGACATTCCGCGCGCGTTTCCGTACGCGCGTCCGCACAGCGAGGAGACCGTCATGGCTGACCTCAGCCCCATCGACCTTCAGAAGGCCCTCCGGGGCGCGGACTACCCGACGGACAAGAAGTCGCTCGTCGACTGCGCCCGCAAGAACAAGGCCGACGACAAGGTCGTCAGCCGCCTCGACGGCATGAAGAAGGACAACTTCGACGGGCCGAACGAGGTGCAGAAAGCCGTCTTCGACCAGTAGCCGCCGGCCGGACCGGCCTCCTCCCGAAAGGTCCTGCCCGGATGGCCTGTTGGCGGTCGGACCCGATCGCTAGGCTGACCCGCGGACGACGCATCGGGAGGAGCACGGACGTGGCCGAGACCACCACCCACCAGCGCCCGCTCATCGGCTGGGACAAGCCGGAGCTGGACCTCAGCAAAGCGCACTGGCAGTCCAGCAGCCGTGGCCGGGGCGATGTCCAGATCGCCTTCGTCGAGGGCTTCATCGCCATGCGCAACAGTGCCCGCCCGGAAAGCCCCTCCCTGATCTTCACCCCCGACGAATGGGGGGCCTTCGTGTCGGGAGCGCGGGAAGGGGAGTTCGACCTCACCTGACGCCCGGCGGCGCGGCGGGGCCGGCCATCGCGCCGAGGGTGGTGTTCCGCCCGGTTTTCCGGACACGCGACCTTCAGCACCCCCGCACGGCCTGGTCTGAGCGAGGCTGGTCCGGAGGTGAAGGCCGTATCCCCCGGAGGTGAGGAACCATGAGCACCCTGCCGGTCGTCGCCGCGATCGACGGTTCGGACGACAGTCTGCGCGCCCTGGACTGGGCCCGCGACGCCGCCCGCAGACGGGCCGCCCCGCTGCGGGTGGCGCATGTGCGGCAGTACGCCGCCTGGGCCCAGCCGGATGTCCTGGCCGTCGGCCCGCCCCCCGACCCGGACGACGACCCCGTCCTCGACCAGGCCCGCGCCCGTCTGCGGCAGGGCGACGACGGACCGGACGCCGAGTTCCTCGGCCTGGAGGGCGTCCCCGCCGCCGCCCTGCCCGAACTCGGCGCCGAGGCCCAGCTCCTGGTGCTCGGCTCCCGGGGCCGCGGCGGCTTCGCCAGTCTGCTGCTCGGTTCCAGCTCGCTGGCCGCCGCCCGCGACGCGGAGTGCCCCGTCGTCGTGGTGCCCCGCCCCGGCCGCGAGGTCCACCCGCCCGCGGCCCCGGCCGAACCCGGCCCCCGGGTGGTCGTCGGACTGCACGTCGACAGCCCCGACGAGGCCACGCTCGACTTCGCCTTCACCGAGGCCGCGCTGCGCGACGCCCGCCTCCAGGTGATCGCCGCCTATCCGTGGCCCGTGCAGACCTGGATGGCACCCCCGGGGCAGGTGGTGGCCCCGGTGATCGACGAGGCCGCCGTGGCCGGCGAGACCCGGGTGCTCGCCGACGGCCTGCTCGCCCCGCACCGCGGCCGGCACCCCGGCGTCCGGGCCGAGACGCACGCCGTGCCCGGTGACGCCGCCGGCAACCTCGTCGCCGCCTCCCAGGACGCCGGCCTGGTCGTCGTCGGCCGCCACCGGCGGCGGCTGCTGGCGCCGGCCCGGATGATGGGCTCGGTCGCCCACGCCGTCCTGCTGCACGCCGCGGCACCGGTCGCGGTGGTGCCGCCCGCACCGCCGGAGGACTGACCCCGCACCCCTGGCGGGCCCGCCCCGAACGGGCCCTCGGGGCCGAGCCGGTCGGGCGCGACCACGTACCATGGGCGCATGTCGTTCCTCCGCCGCCGCAGCGCCACGCCCGCCGGGCCCGACTTCGACGTACTGGCCATGGACCCGGGCGACTGGCCCGGCAATCTGGGTGCCGGCCTGCTGCCCGCCCCGGACGGCAGCTGCCAGGGCGTGTTCCTGCGCTACGACCTGTTCGGCGGCCGCGGCCCCGCGATGATCATCGGCAATCTGCCGGAGGGCTCCCCGGCCCGCGAGGTCCCCGAGGGCGAGATCCCGTTCGAGGTGGCGCAGCTCCTGCTGGCCCTGGAGAACGACGAGGAGGTGACCGTCGCCGGCACCGAGGACACCCCCGTGATGCAGGGCGACAACCTGCTGATCGTGCGCCGCCTCAAGCTCTCCGAGAGCCGGATCTCCTGCGTGCAGTTCGACCGCAGCGACAACGTGCTGGTCACCATCGCCGCCTGGGACCGCCCCATCACCGACGACCTGTACGCCCTGCTGAAACCGCTCCCGGCGGAGCTGTTCCAGCAGGGCTGAGGTCCGGCCTCCAACTAACGGACGACCTCGACGTCGGCGGCGCGGACGTACGCCACCCGGTGGCCGTACTGGATCTCGTAGTACCGGTCCGTGCCCCGCACCACCCGGTGCGAAAACTCGGTGAAGGTGACCGCGTAGTAGTACTCGCCGGGCACCTCGTCACCGACCACGTACTTCTGACCGGCGGGCAGCCGGTACGGCAGCGGGGACACCGTCTGCACGGGAACCCCCGCCGGATAGGCCGACGCCTCCGGATAGGCACGCCCGTACACCGGGACACTGTCCGCGCCGTCCTTCGCGGTCACCGTGACGCCCTTCGCGGGCACCGCGACCGGCTCGGCCGGCGGATCGCGGAACCACGCCTTCTGCCCCAGGTACCAGATGGCCGTCCACTCGCCCCACCGGTCGGCCACCGCGTACTGCTGGCCGGTGGACACCCGGGAGGACAGGTCGTTCACCCCGGCGGTCGGTGTCGTGCCCAGGCCGATGTCCTTGATCAGGGGCGCGTCCTCGAAGTGGTCGGAGTACAGCCGCACCTCGCTGGAGCCGTGCGCCGCGCACGGCTCACCGGCGCTCGCGCAGCCCGTGTACACCGGCCGGTTGGCCGCGTAGTTTGGGCGGATCGTGACCACGGCGGCGTGCTTCCCGGCGGTCGGCCGGAACGGCTTGCCCAGCAGTTCGAAGTAGTGCGCCCAGTCCCAGTACGGTCCCGGGTCGGTGTGCATGCCGGGCACGCCGGCGGCAGTCGGGCCGGGCACGTTGTCGTGGCCCAGGATGTGCTGCCGGTCCAGCGGGATGCCGTACCGCTTCGCCAGGTACTTCACCAGCCGCGCCGACGACCGGTACATCGCCTCCGTGTACCAGGCGTCCGGATCGGCCAGGAACCCCTCGTGCTCCAGCCCGATCGAGCCCGCGTTGACGTACCAGTTGCCCGCGTGCCAGGCGACGTCCTCCGCCTTCACGTGCTGGGCGATGTGGCCGTCGGTGGAGCGCAGCGTGTAGTTCCAGGAGACGTAGGCCGGGTCCCGCACCAGGTTCAGCACGCCGTCCCAGGCGCCCTCGGTGTCGTGCACGACGATGTAGCGGATGCGCTGCGCGGCGGGCCGGTCGGCGAGGTCGTGGTTGCCGTAGTCGCCGTCCCCGAACTCCTCGTAGGGCGCCGGTATCCACTCGCAGGACACCGTGGCCGGGCACTCGGTGCCGGCCGCCGAGGCGGTCCGCAGCCCGGCGCGGGCCAGTTGCCCGGCCTTGGGCACCACGTCCGGCCGGGCGGCCAGGACGACTCGCTGACCGGCGTCGGTCGTGCGCCGCGCGCCGTCCCGGATCAGCGCGTACACGTCGTCCGCGTAGGCCGCCGCGGTCGCGGAGTCGTCCGCGCCGGAGAACCGGGCCACCGCCGCGTACCAGTCGGCCGGGTCGGCGCTCAGCGGCCGGCCGAGGCCCCGCTGGGCGGCGGCCAGCAGCGCGGCCCCGCCGGCCACGTTGGCGGCCGGGTCGGTGCGCAGCGCGGCGGCGTCCAGCCCGGTCAGCCCGGCCGCCGTCGGCAGGGTGGACAGCCGGGCCGGCCGGGCGGCGGCGTCCGCGACCGCCGCCCGCGGGTGCGGCGCGGGACGGGCGTCGTCGCCGCGCGGATCCTCGGTGCCCTCGGCGTGGTGCTCGGAAGTACCGGCCAGGGCGGTGGCGGCGTCGGTGAGATGCATCGGGCCGTACCCTCCGGTCACGCTCGGCGCACCGCCGTGCGCGTCCCAGCGGGACTGGAGGTAGGAGACGCCCAGCAGCACACTCCCCGGCACCCGGTACTCGGCCGCGGCGGCGGCGAACGCCCGCTGGAGCCCGTCCGGCGCGGCGGCGGTGGCGGACCCGGTGGCGGACGGCGGGCCGGTGGGCGGCGCGGCGCCGAGCAGCGGCAGCAGCAGTACCGCCGCGACCGGCAGGACACGACGGCGGCTGCCGCGCGGAAGGGGGACGGATCCTCGCAAGACGGCCTCCTGGGACATGGGGCGCCCGGGGGGGGTGCGGGACCGGACGTGCGTCAGTGGTACCCGCGGTCCGACGATCCGTCAATGATGCCCAGGTGGCCGAAGACGGCGGGCCGGCGGCCCGCCGCCTCCGTCAGCGCGTACCGACCGCGGCCCGCACCGCCCGGCGGGCCAGTTGGCAGTCGTCGTGCAACCGCCGCAGCAGCAGCCGCTGTTCCTCACCGGCCGGCGTTGCCCCCGCGGGGCCGGGGGCGGCCGGCGCCGCGTCCCGCATCGAACGCTGTACGGCCGTCTCGTAGGTACGGATCTCCCGGGTCAGCACCAGCATCAGGTTGACCAGGAACGCGTCCCGCGAGGCCGGGCCCGCCGACTGGGCGATCTGGCTGATCCCCCGCCGGGCCACCGGCGCGTCCCCCAGCACCGACCACAGCGTCGCCAGGTCGTAGCCCGGCAGATACCAGCCCGCGTGCTCCCAGTCCACCAGCACTGGACCGGCCGGTGACATGAGGATGTTCGACAGCAGCGCGTCGCCGTGGCAGAACTGGCCCATGCCGTGCCGCCCGGCCGTGTGGGCGATGCCGTGCAGCAGCTTCTGGAGGTCGCCCAGGTCCCGGTCGGTGAGCAGCCCCAGCTCGTGGTAGCGGGAGATCCGGGCCGCGTAGTCCAGGGGCGCGTCGAAGGTACCGGCCGGCGGACGCCAGGCGTTGAGCCGGCAGACCGCGCCGAGCGCCGCCCTGATGTCCGCCCGCGGCGGCGCCTGCACCGGATGCCGCTGCACGGCGGCCGGCCGCCCCGGCATCCGCTCGATCACCAGCGTGCAGTTGTCCGGGTCCGCCGCGATCAGCCTCGGCACCCGGGCCGGCGGGCGGTGCCGGACGAACGTGCGGTAGGCAGCTATTTCGTGCCGGATCCGCTCCGCCCACGCGGGCGAGTGGTCCAGCAGACACTTGGCGACGGCCGTGTTGCGCCCGGTGGTGCCGACCAGCAGGACCGACCGTCCGCTGCGCCGCAGCACCTGGACCGGCGCGAACTCCGGGCAGATCCGGTGCACGGCGGCGATCGCGGCGCGGAGTTGGCCGCCCTGGGGGCCGGACAGGTCGATTCTCCCGCTGAGTGGTGGAGTACCCGGCCCGGTGGCGCGCCGTGCCCTGCCCGGTCCGAGGACGGGGGCCGCCGGCCGCGGCGGGGCCAGATAGGGGCCGCCGCCCGCCGGGCGGGCGTGCGGTGGCCGGACCGGGGCGGACACGGAGGACGATGCTGCGTACATGGGCGGACAGATCCCTTCGTGTTCCTGCTGTGCGTGCTGTGTGCGTGCTGTGCTGTGCTGGTGGGTCGGGTGCGTGGGGCGCGCCGCCCGACCGGCCGCCGCGGGCCACCCTGGGGAGTGTCCCGGCGGCGGCCAAGTCGGGGTGACGCGGTTCCTACCTGACACCCGGGCGGCCCTGGCACACCATCTGGCGAACCCTGGCGAACCCTGGCGAATAGTCGCCCGGCAACTCTCCCCGGGCTACTGTCAACTCAGCCGAGAACCTGGGGGCTTGATGTGAGCGGACGACCCAACACCCGGCTCTCGGACCTGTTCGGCCTGGCCGGCTGGTCCAAGGGCGAACTCGCGAGACTGGTCAACCGGCAGGCGGCGGCCATGGGCCACCTCCAGCTGGCGACCGACACCTCGCGGGTGCGGCGGTGGATCGACATGGGAGAGATCCCGCGCGATCCGGTGCCGCGGGTGCTGGCGGTGCTGTTCACCGAGCGTCTCGGCCGTGTCGTGACCATCGAGGATCTCGGACTGGTCCGCCACGGGCGCGCGGGGAGACGGCAGGGCGGCGGGAGCGAGGAACATCCCGACTCAGTGCCGTGGGCGCCCGAGCGGACCGCCGCGGTCCTCACCGAATTCACGGGAATGGACCTCATGCTCAACCGACGCGGCTTGGTGGGCGCGGGCGCCGCGCTCGCCGCGGGATCCGCACTCAGCGGCGCCATGCACGACTGGCTGCACACCGACCCTGCACTCGCTGCCGACGCTCCCGACCTCGACCGTCCCCTGCACACCGCCGACCCCGCCGGGTTCGACCGCTACGAGGCCGCCCCCATCGGGCTTCAGGAGATCGAGGAACTGGAAGCCTCGGTCGGGGTGTTCCGCGCCTGGGACGCCGCCCGCGGCGGCGGACTCCAGCGCAAGGCGGTGGTCGGCCAGCTCAACGAGGTGGGCGGCATGCTCGCCTACCACCACCCTTCCCTACTCCAGCGGCGCCTGTGGGGCGTCGCCGCCAACCTCGCCGTCCTGGCCGGCTGGATGTCGCACGACGTCGGTCTGGAACCCACGGCCCAGAAGTACTTCCTCATCGCCGCCCACGCCGCCCGCGAGGGCGGTGACCGGCCGCGGGCCGGCGAGGCGCTGTCCCGGGCGGCCCGCCAGATGGTGCACCTGGGCCGGCCCGACGACGCGCTGGACCTGATGAAACTGGCCACCTCCGGCTCGGGGGAGCAACTGCTGCCGCGCACCCGGGCCATGTTCCACACCATCGAGGCGTGGGCGCAGGCGTCGATGGGCAGGGGCCAGGCGATGCGCCGCACCCTCGGTCAGGCCGAGGACCTCTTCGTCTCCGACCGCGCCGACGTCGAACCGCCGGACTGGATGCAGCTCTTCACCGACGAGGACCTGTACGGCATGACGGCCCTGGCCTACCGCACCCTGGCCGAGTTCGACCCGGGCGCGGCGGCCCACGCCCAGTACTACGCGGCGAAGGCCCTGGACCTGCGGACCGAGGAGCGCGGACGGTCGAAGATCTTCGACCATCTCTCCATGGCCTCGGCCTGCTTCATCGCCGACGACCCCGAACAGGCGGACCGCTACGCGCGGCTGGCCCTGATGTCGATGGGCTCGAACTCCTCCCACCGCACCTGGGACCGGCTGCGCCAGATGTACCGGCTGACCGCCGAGTACGCGAGTTACCCGAGGATCCAGCAACTGCGGGAGGAGATCAGGCTGGCGCTGCCGAAGGGAAAGGGGAAGCCCGGCAGCACCGCGTCCGCGTAGCCCGTACCGGCTCCGCTACGCCCGCACCCGGGCGGCCAGTACACATCCGGCGTCCCACGGCCCGGCCGGGTCCGGTCCGCCGCACTCCCGCGCCACGAGCGCCGCAACCTCCCGCGCCGAGTCCGCCTCGGCCAGCCGGGGGGCCAGGGCCAGGAGGCGATGGGCCAACGCCGCGTGAGTGTGCAGCAGCAGCAGGTCACCGGCTTCGAGGGGCTCCTCGGTCCGGGGGCCCAGCACCCGCCCCGTTCCGCCGCGGAAGAGCAGCGGGGCGGGGCTCGCGGTGTGCGCCCACACCAGCGTGCGGTCGGCGGCCCGGTAGGCGCAGCACAGGGCGCCGGCCAGCACGGGCCGGCCAACTCCGCCGGGCAGCCGGGCGAGCCGGGCGAGCCGGTCGAGCAGCGGTCCGGGCGCCAGGCCCGCCAGTGCCAGGCCGCGCAGGGTGCCGGCCAGCAGCGCGGTGTCCGGTGTGCCGTCCGGGCCGGGAGCGGTGAGCGAGCCGACGCTCAGCAAGGTCTCGCCGTCGGCGATCTCGCAGACGTCGCACCACAGGGGGCCGGCCGGTCCGGCACCCTCCGGCGGCACCGCGGCGGCCACCTCCAGGGCGGCCGCGCGGGACAGCGGTGGGGAGGTCTCCCGCGCGCCCGCGGCCCGGGGGAGCCGGTCGCGGGTCTCGTGCACCGCCCGCTGGCTGCGCCGCAGTTCGCTCACGTCGCGCAGCACCGCCCACATCGAGGCGGTGCTGCCGTGCGCGTCGAGCACGGGCTCGCCCATCATGTGCACGGTCCGCACCGCGCCGTCCGGCCGTACGACACGGAACTCGCCGTCGATCGGCCGCGCGTCGACCAGGCAGCCGGTGACCATCGCGGTCAGTTTCGGGCGGTCCTCGGCCAGCACGGCGGAGGGCAGTTCGTCCAGGGTGAGCGGGGCGGCGGCGGGATCGCGGCCGAGGATGCGGTACAGCTCCGGGGACCAGTCGGCGGCGTCCGTCAGCAGGTTCCACTCCGCGCTGCCGACCCGGCTGAGCAGCGAACCCGCCCGGGGCGCGGGTCCGGCGGGCGCCGATCTCGGCGGCGGACCGTCGCGCAACTGGGCCAAGTGCTGGTCGAGGTCGTCGAGTTGGTGCAGGGCCAGGTCGTAGAGGGCGCGCTGCCAGCGGCCCCGGGCGTCGGCGTCGTCCCGCCGCGCGCCGCGCCGCACCGCGTCCACCTCGCCCTTGAGCCGCCGCGTCTGCGATATCAGCGCCTCCACCGAGCCGTGTCCTGACGGCTGTGCGCAGGGATGGTCCGCGGAGAGATGGGACGGCATGACGCACTCCGGTGTGCAGACGGTACGACCTCGGCCAGGACGGTACGGGCGCGGGCGACGTAACGACTGTTGCACAGCCCGCGACGCGCTGTAAGGGATTTGGCGACACACGATACGGCGGTGCCATCGGCATATGCCATAGTCCCGGGCGAGCGACTCGCCCGGTCCTGTCTCATGCTCCCGCGCTGGACCATCACGTAGGTGTACTACAGGAGTTGAGGGGCGTACGGATGCGTGCCGGGCGGCCCGTACAGCTCCGGGCGCGGGGCGAGAGCGATGGGGGTACGGGCGCCGGACTCCAGGGCGCGGACCCCGGCCTCGGCGACCGCGGACGCCGCGTAACCGTCCCAGGCGCTCGGTCCGGTGACCCGGCCGCGCCGCACGGCGTCGACCCAGGCGCGCACCTCGCGGTCGTAGGCGTCGGCGAACCGTACGAGGTAGTCCTGCGGCACCTCTTCGCGCACCCCGCCCGCGGCCGTCACGGCGATGCCGCGCTCCTCCCCGATCCGGGCGCTGCCCGCCTCGCAGACGGCCTCGCAGCGGACCTGGTAGCCGAAGCCGCAGTTGACGAAGACCTCCACGTCGACCAGGGCGCCCCCGTCGGTCTCGAAGAGCACGAACTGCGGGTCGAGCAGCCCGGCGGGCGCGCCGGCGGACGGCCGCGGCCGGTGCACGCTCACCGCGACCGGCTCCTGCCCCAGCAGCCAGCGGGCCGCGTCGATCTCGTGCGCCACGGAGCTGTTGACCAGCATCGCGGAGGTGAAGTGCGGCGGCGAGGAGACGTTGCGGTGCACGCAGTGCAGCATCAGCGGGCGGCCCAGCCGCCCGTCGTCCAGCAGCGACTTGAGCCGCGCGTACTCGGTGTCGTAGCGCCGCATGAAGCCGATCTGGGCCAGCCGCCTGCCGAGCCGGAGTTCGGCCTCCACCACCCGCAGCGCGCCCGCCGAGTCGGGCACCATCGGCTTCTCGCACAGCACCGGCAGACCGCGGGCGAAGGCGGCCAGCAGCGCCGCCTCGTGCGCCTCGCCGGGGGAGGCGATCAGCACCGCCTCGACCCCGGGCGCGGCCAGCGCGGCCTCGGCGTCGGTGCGGACCGCGACGCCCTCCCGTCCGGCGACCGCCGCCGCGGCCCGGTCGGCGTCGGGATCGGCGACGGCCACCACCCGGGCGCCGCTCACCGCCCGGTCCAGGCGGCGGATGTGATCGGCGCCCATGTGTCCGGCGCCCAGCACCGCCACACCCAGTGTTCGTCCCATGTCCCGTCGGCTCCTCCCGGTCGCGTGCCGCGCGCGATCAGGGTGCCACGGCCGTCGCCGGGGTTCAGTACCGCAGCACTCCGGCGATGCCGTCCGCGTCCCGCAGGGTGCCGTCGGGGACGAAGCGGACGTCGGCGCCGGTCTCCAGGCACCGTTCGACGATCTCGTCCACGATGTCCTCGCGGGCGTCGAGATCGCCGGGGCCGGCCGGTTCCAGGTGGTCGCCGGCGTCCACCACGGTGGCCCGGTAGTTCTCCTCGACGGCGAGCAGCCGGACCCGGCCGGCCAGAGCGCTCTGCCACAGCTCGTCGACCCCGGCGGCGAACTCCCGCCGCCCGCGGGCCGACTCCAGCTCACCGGTCACCACCTCGGCGGCCCGCCGGGCCTCGGCGGCGACCAGTGGCCGCACCGCCTGCCAGACGGCTTCCGGGGTGCCGTGCGCGAGACCGCCGTGCGGTACGTGCACCGCGCCCCGGACGGCGTCGCCCGCCTCCCGGAGCAGGGCCAGGGCGGCCTCCGTGCCGGTGACGTACAGCGGGCGCGGACGGGTGCGCAGCAACCGGGCCAGCGCGGTGTCGGCGTCCCGCAGGAACTGGCGGGTGCGCTCGTCGCGGAAGGTGCTCGGCGCGTCCCCGATCCGCTCCATGCGCTCGGGGTCGAAGTCCTCCGGCTCCCTGGTCATCGGGAAGCCGGCGGCGCGCTCCTCGACGACGCGGCCGGCGCCGCCGTTCCACAGGGTGACGTGGTCGGCGGCGACCGAGAGCACCCAGTACGGCCGCTCGGCGGTGTGCGCGGCGACCAGGTTGCGGGTCAGGAAGGTGTCGGAGAGGACCACGCGTTCGGGCACGGTCCGGGCGAGGGTCCACACCTGGTGTTCGCCGGGCGCGGCGAAGATCGCCAGGCCGTCCTCGGCGTACGCCGGGTCGATCTCGGCGAGGGCCCGGTCAAGCTGTTGTTCGACCTCGGCGCGGCGTTCCCGGGTGACCGCCGGGTCGGCCTCCAGGCGCTTCCTGGCCTCGGCGACCGCGTTGCGCAGCCGTACCGGGTCCTGGGTGTTGCCGGGTTCGCGGCGGTGGGTCGGGGTCAGCACCGACACGGCCGGATAGGGGCGGGGGCGCCGCAGTTCGGCGAGGGTGGCGGGGCTCAGATCGTGCTCCATGCCAGCACGATAGGTCTGTTTTGTCCGTCAGGCATTCGGAGCAGTCGCGGCGGATTGAGGAAGTCTTTGCCCGTGGCCGATTCCGCGCGGCCGGGGCCCGTGGGGGGCGGGTCGGGGGGTATCGCGATCGCAAAGCGTGGCCGAAAGGGCGGGGCTCTGTGTGTCGTCCGCGTTACGGCCACGTTGACCGTTCCCGCCCGCGGCGCGCAGGCTCGACATGTAGATGGCAACTACAACTGGTTCGCCGGGCGGTTTCCTCGCACTAGCAAAAAAGCAGGTCAGCGTGGCCGCTCCGGGCGGACCGGAGGCAGGAGGCAGGACATGTGCGGCATCACCGGCTGGGTCTCCTTCGACCGCGATCTGCGCGCCGAGCGCGCGGCATTGGATGCGATGACGGAGACGATGGCCTGCCGCGGACCGGACGACCGCGGCGTCTGGGCCGAGGGGCCCGCGGCGCTCGGCCACCGCAGGCTCGCCATCATCGACCTGCCCGGCGGCCGGCAGCCGATGACCGCCGAGACCCCGCACGGCACGGTCGCCCTCGTCTACTCGGGCGAGACCTACAACTTCACCGAACTGCGCCGGGACCTGACCGGCCGCGGCCACCGCTTCAGCACCGACTCCGACACCGAGGTGGTCCTGCGCGGCTACCTGGAGTGGGGCGACGCGCTCGCCGAGCGCCTCAACGGCATGTACGCCTTCGCGATCTGGGACGGCCGCGCGGACAAGCTGGTCATGGTCCGCGACCGCATGGGCATCAAGCCCTTCTACCACCACCCCACCGCCGACGGCGTCCTGTTCGGCTCCGAACCCAAGGCGATCCTCGCCAACCCGCTGGCCCGCCGCCGGGTCCGGCTGGACGGGCTGCGCGAACTGTTCACCATGATCAAGACACCGGGCCACGCCGTGTGGGACGGCATGTACGAGGTCGAGCCCGGCACCGTCGTCACCGTCGACCGCGGCGGCGTACGCACCCGCCGCTACTGGGAGCTGGAGACCCGCCCGCACACCGACGGCCGCGAGGCCACCGTCGCCCACGTCCGGGCACTGCTCGACGACATCGTGCGCCGCCAGCTCGTCGCCGACGTGCCCCGCTGCACCCTGCTCTCCGGCGGCCTCGACTCCTCCGCGCTGACCGCGCTCGGCGCCCGCCAACTGGCCGCCGACGGCGAGAAGATCCGCAGCTTCGCGGTCGACTTCGCCGGCCAGGCCGAGAACTTCGTCGCCGACGAACTGCGCGCCACCCCCGACACCCCCTTCGTGCACGACGCGGCCCGCACCGCCGGCACCGACCACCAGGACATCGTGCTGGACGCCCAGGCCCTGGCCGACCCGGAGCTCCGGGCCAGGGTGATCCGGGCCCGCGACCTGCCCGCCGGCTTCGGCGACATGGACGCCTCCCTCCACCTGCTGTTCCGGGCGGTCCGGGAGCACTCCACCGTCGCCCTGTCCGGCGAGTCCGCCGACGAGGTCTTCGGCGGCTACCTCCAGTTCTTCGACGAGCGGGCCCGGCAGGCCGACGCCTTCCCGTGGCTGGTCACGATGGGCCGCCACTTCGGCGAGGACGCCGAGGTGCTGCGCCCCGGACTGGTGGCGGACCTGGACCTGTCCTCCTACGTCGCCGACGGCTACCGCGACGCCGTGGCCGGCATCCGGCGCCTCGACGGCGAGAGCGACCTCGAGTACCGGATGCGGCGGATCAGCCACCTGCACCTGACCCGGTTCGTCCGCGTCCTGCTCGACCGCAAGGACCGCGCCAGCATGGCCGTCGGCCTGGAGGTCCGGGTCCCGTTCTGCGACCACCGGCTGGTCGAGTACGTCTACAACACGCCCTGGGCGCTGAAGTCCTACGACGGCCGGGAGAAGACCCTGCTGCGCGAGGCCACCGCCGACGTGCTGCCCAGGTCCGTCTACGACCGGGTCAAGAGCCCCTACCCGTCGACCCAGGACCCCAAGTACGCGGCGGCCCTCCAGGACCAGGCCCGGGACCTGCTGGCCCGCCCGGACCACCCGGTCTTCCAGCTCGTCGACCCCGTCCGGCTGCGCCGCGCCGCGGACCGGGAGGCGCCGATGAGCGGCCAGGCGGAGAGGCGCGGCCTGGAGCGGGCCCTCGACCTCGCGCTGTGGCTGGACATGTACCGGCCCGAGCTCGTCCTCGACTGAGGCTCAGTCGTCCCGCTCCGGCCCGCAGGAGGAGCCGGTGGGCGGCAGGGAGCCGTGCAGCAGGAAGTCGTCCACCTTGCGGTGCACGCACCGCGAGGAGGCGTACCCGGTGTGCCCCTCGCCCTTGTTGTCGAGCACCACGGCCGAGGGGCCCAGCCGCCGCGCCGTCTCCTGCGTCCAGCGGTACGGCGTCGCCGGGTCGCCGCGGGTGCCCACCAGCAGCATCTTCGGCGTGTCGACGCCCTTGACCTCGTCGCGGATGTAGTCGGTGCCCTTGGGGCGGCCGTAGCACATCAGTACCTGGGTGAGCCGGTAGCGGCCGAAGACCGGCGACGCCTGCTCGTAGCGCTCCCGCAGCCGGCCGAGCGACCGGGTGACCTGGCCGGCGGCGGGGCGGTCGGGGTCGTCGGCGCAGTTGATCGCCATCAGCGCCGCCGGGAGGTTGTCCAGCGGCACGTCCGCCGCGTCGGTGAGCCCGCCGTCGGCGGTCCGGCCGCCCGGGTCCCGGCGGCCGTCTTGGCGGACGGGGAAGCCGACCCCGCCGGAGACAAAGCTCTCCAGGCCCCGCGAGTCGCCGTCCTCGACCAGCAGCGCGACGGCCCGCTCCAGCGACGGCCACAGCTCCCGGCTGTAGAGCGCCTGGCCCAGGGCGCCGACGAGATCCTGCCCGGTGAAGGGCTCCCCGAAGGCGGACGGCACCGGCTCGTCGTCCAGCGACGCGACGAGCTGCTCGACCTGGCTCCGGGCGGCCCTGCTGTCCTGGCCGAACGGACAGGCGATGTCGTCCGCCACGCACCAGTCGAGGAAGTTCTCCAGCGCGGTCTGCTGCCCCCGCGCGCCCGCCACGCCCTGTTCGGTCAGCGGCTCGGTCAGGGTGTCCACGCCGTCCAGCACCAGCCGGCCCACCCGGTGCGGGAACTGTGCGGCGTACACCGCGCCGAGCCGCGTCCCGTAGGAGAAGCCGAGGTAGTTGAGCTTGTCGTCGCCAAGCGCCCGGCGCATCACGTCCAGGTCCCGGGCCGCGTTCACGGTGCCTATGTGGGGCAGTACCGGCCCGGAGTGCTTCACGCACTGGGCCGCGGCCGCGCGCAGCCGCTCCAGCGACTTCTGCGGGTCCTTCATGCCCTCGTCCCCGTCGGTCGCCCGCATGATCTCGACCGAGCCCGGACCGCAGCTGACCGGGGAGGAGCGGCCGACGCCGCGCGGATCGAAGGCGACGACGTCGTAGCCGTTGGTGAGGTGCATGAAGTCCTCGGCACCGGCGGACAGTTCGCTGACGCCGGAGCCGCCCGGTCCGCCGAAGTTCAGCAGCACCGAGCCCTTGCGGTCGCCGGTCGCCCGGTACCGGGCGACGGCCAGGTCGAGGGTCTTCGCCTTCGGCCGGGCGTAATCGAGCGGCACGGTGACCTTCCCGCACTGGAGTTCCCTGGGCATGTCCATGCCTTCGCAGCCGGCCCACTTGACCCGCTGGTCGTAGAACCGGGACAGGCCGGGCCTGGACTCGCCGGCCGAGGGGTCGCCCGCGGTGGCGGCGGGCAGACCCGCGCCCAGCAGGGACAGGCCCAGGGCGCCGGGTATCGCCCAGCGCAGGGCCGTGGGCCGGGTCGACAGCTTGGCCAGCATCGATGCCTCCCGGGCGCCCCGTCGGGGACCGGAGAACGGCGCCCTCGATCACCATAGGCGGGCCGGTGCGGGGCCGCCTCCGGGCGGTGCGGGCGGCAGGCGGGCCCGTGCGGCCCGTTCGAGAAAAGGGTCACTCGGCCGGGTGAAAGGAGGGTCGGCCGCAACTCGGCTGGTTCGCCCGCGTTGCCACCGGTGCGGGCGGGTGCCCGCGACCATGTCCGGAAGGCAGGGAACTGGTTGTGTCGAGGGCTGCCCGTATCGGTGTGCTCGCCGCCGCCTGTGGCGCGCTGGCCGTGACGCTTCCGGTGTCCGGCGCTCCTGCCCAGTTCCTGGTGGGCATCGGCGACCCGGCCGTGGGCAACCAGTTGGCGAACGGGTCCGAGGACCGTGCGGAGCCGCCGCGCCGCCGCGGGCGTCCCGAGTCCTCGGCGCCACCGGCTCCGCCGACCGCGCGGGATCTCACCGACCCGCGGGCCCCCTCGGCCGCGCTCGCCCGCACCGGAGCTGACGGGACGGTACCCGCCTTCGTCGGCGGCACCGCGCTGGTCCTCGGCGGGGCGGCCCTGTTCCGGCGGATCCGGTCCGGCGCGGGCGGCTGATCCGTGAGTGTCGTGCGGGTGGTCCGGCCCGGCCCGCGTGGGTTGGTTCCGCCGGGCGCCGGGCCCGGCGGGGGTGGCCTCCGGGACGGCCCGGGCGGCGCGGTTCCGTTCCGGCGAGGGTGGCTGATCCGTGGGTGTTGTGCGGGTGGTCCGGCCCCCGTACGCCGGTTGCCCGCCGGGCGCCGGGCACGGCTCGGGTGGCGCGGCCGCGTTCCGGTGTCAGCGTCTGGGCTGTCCGCGTGCGACGGGCCTTCGCCCGGTCCAGGGCCGCCACGCCGACCGCCGCCAGGGCGATCTGTATCAGCCACTCGATCCAGTCCGGACCGTCCGTCTCGGCCACGTCGAACGCGCCCGCTATCGCCGTGCCGATCAGCGCGGCCACGATGCCCACCAGAATCGTCCACAGGATGCCGATGCGCTGGCGGCCCGGGACCACGAGCCGTCCCAGCACACCGATGACGATTCCGATGATGATGGCACTGAAGATCCCGTCGATTCCCATCTCCGCCCCTTTCCGTCAACGTCCCCGCAGGGGGCGTCTGCCCGCTGGCGGCGGGCGCACTCCCGCGCCGTTCGCGCCGGAGCGCGAAGGGCCGGTCCGCGCGGTGCGGACCGGCCCCGGGGACGCCCTTCATCAGTCTTCTAGTGCCGGGCGGCCTTCGCCGCCGCCCCGGCGCAGGCCATGCCCAGGATCAGGGCCAGGGCGCCGATGACGATGTTGTTCCAGATGACACCGGCGTCCGGACTCGACCCCACGATCCACGGCGAGATGATCATCCACACGCCGATGGCGCACATGGCCCAGCTGAGGCCGTACATGCGCTCCGGAGCCCGGGTGAAGCCCAGCGCCAGCAGCCCGATCGCGATGCCCACGACGAGGTTGTGGGCGACGAGGGAGGGCTGGCTCGACGTGAAGTGGAGGATCCAGGGGGACACGGCGCAGTACAGGCCGAGCAGGAACACCGGTCCGTCCATGAGTGCCACGTCACGGCCGCCGAGCACGCGGTCGTACCGGGCCCGCATCTCCGGGGCGTCGGGGTGGCTCCCCAGGTCGCTCCTGGTGTCGCCTCTGGTGTGCGAGACGTTGGCCATGGTCGTCTCCTTTGACTGGCAGGCCGTCCGCTTTCTGGTGCGGTATGCGACGAATGCCGCAATACCTCCATTCTGCTCCTTATCTCGCCCTTATGTGTAGGGGGGCGGGAGAAGAGAAGGGACCGGCCCTACCATGCTCCGGACGGTTTCGCGAACGCGTCCGTACGCGTCGGTCGCGCGTCGTATCGTCGGCGCATGGACGAGCCGACGACCCCGTCGCCGGACGGCGCCGGCCTGACCACCGGTGCCCTGGCCCGGCGGCTGGGGGTGTCCCCCACCACGCTGCGCTCCTGGGACCGCAGATACGGCATCGGGCCCGCCGTCCGCGACGCGGGCCGGCACCGGCGCTTCTCGCCCGAGGACGTCCTGGTGCTGGAGGCGATGTGCCGGCTGACGGCGTCCGGGGTGCCGCCCGCCGAGGCCGCGCGGCTGGCCCGGCAGGGCACCCGGCCCGCACCGCACGCCACCGGCGAAGGCCCGCCGCCCGGCCGCGACACCGGCCCGGCGGCCCCCGCCGACCTGCGCCGCGAGTGCCGCGGGCTGTCCCGGGCCGCCGTCCGGCTGGACGCGCCGGCCGTGCAGGAACTGCTGGACCGGGCCGTGGCACGGCACGGGCTGACCGGCGCCTGGCAGGAGGTGATGGTGCCGGCCCTGCATGCGGTGGGACGCAAGTGGGAGACGTCCGGGGACCGCTACGTCGAGGTGGAGCACCTGCTGTCCTGGCAGGTCTCCACCACGCTGCGCCGCCACACCCGCCCGCCGGCCCGCGGCACCGACGCCCCCGTCGTCCTGGCCTGCGTCCCCGGCGAGGAGCACACGCTGCCCATCGAGGCACTCAACGCCGCACTGAGTGAACGGCACCTCGCCACCCGGATGTTCGGCGCCGCGGTCCCCGCCGAGGCGCTCACCGCCGCCGTGCGCCGGCTGGGGCCGGTCGCCGTGGTGCTGTGGGCGCAGGCCCGGTCCATGGCGACCACCGCGCTGGCCCGGCACGTCGCGGCCACCCGGTGGGGGGTGAGCGGCGCCCGGCGCCGGCCGCTGGTGATGCTGGCCGGGCCGGGCTGGGCCGGACGGTCCGCGGCGGGGACCGCCCGGCCGTCGACCCTGTCGGAGGCGCTGGACATGCTGGCGACCGCCGCCGGCGCGCCCCTCACTCCCGGCCGCGGGCCCGCCTGAACCGGGCGAGGCCCGCCGCGAGCCCGACGACCGGCGCCGGGTAGCCGAGCGCGGCCCGGTCCGCCGCGGGCAGCTTCCACGGCTCGTGCGCCGACCGGCCGGGCAGCCCCGCGAGTTCCGGCACCCAGCGCCGGACGTACGCGCCGTCCGGGTCGTACCGCAGGCCCTGGACGACCGGGTTGAGCAACCGGTGCGGGCGGGTGTCGGTGCCGGTCCCGGCCGCCCACTGCCAGTTGAGCTGGTTGTTGGCCACGTCCCCGTCGACGAGCAGGCCGAGGAAGTGGCGGGCGCCGACGCGCCAGTCGACGTAGAGCGTCTTGGCGAGGAAACCGGCGGTCAGCAGCCGCGCCCGGTTGTGCATCCAGCCTTCGTGGCGCAGTTGCCGCATTCCGGCGTCGACCACCGGGAAGCCGGTGCGGCCCGTCCGCCACGCCTCGGTGTCCGCGTCCGCGCCGGGGCCCGCACGCCAGCGGTCGTGCCGGGTGCGGTAGTCCTCGGCGGCCGCCGCCGGGCGCGCGGCCAGCACCTGCCGGTGGAAGTCGCGCCAGGCTAGCTGCCGTACGAAGGACTCGGCGCCGGGGCCGCCCGCCCGCCGGGCGCGGTGCACGACCTCGTTGGGGGAGAGGGTGCCGAAGTGCAGGTGCGGCGAGAGCCGGGAGGTGGCGTCACCGGCCAGGTCGTCGTGCCGGTCCGCGTAGTGGGCGACAGGGGCGCGCAGCCATGCCGCCAGCCGTTCGCGGCCCTCCCTCTCGCCGCCCCGGGCCAGTCCCGGCGACAGGCCCGTGGGGCCGGGCCGGGCGGGCAGCGGTGCGGAGCGGACGCCGTCCGGCACGCGGACGGCGCGCGGCGCGGCGCGGACGGTGCGGGGCGGCGACTGGGACCACTGCCGGAAGTAGGGGGTGAACACGGCGTAGTGGTCGCTGGCGGCGGGGGTCACCGCGCCGGGCGGCACCACGGTGGTCACCGTCTCGTGCACGTGCAGCCGGCGGCCGGCGGCCTCCAGCGCGCGCCGGAGCCGCTCCTCGCGCATCCGGGCGTAGGCGCTGACGTCGGCCGCCATGTGCACCTCGTCGGCGTCCGCCTCGGTGGCCACCCGGCAGACCTGCTCGACGACGTCGCCGGTGCGGACGACGAGCCGGCCGCCGCGGGCGCGCAGGCCCGCGTCCAGGTCCCGCAGGCAGTCGGCGAGGAACGCCAGGCGGTTGGGTACGGCGAACCCGGCCCGGTCCACCGCCGGGTCCCGGACGAACAGCGGGACGACGTACCCGCAGCCGTCGCTCGCGGCCCGCAGCGGTGGATGGTCGTGCAGCCGCAGGTCGGCGGTGAACAGGACGACCGAGACGTGCATGCGCGGACTCCTGGGTGGGGGGGGAGATGCCACCGGGTTGCTTCCGGTCCGGCCGGGCGGGCGGATGCGGCCGGCCCGCGGCGGCCGGCGGAACGGGGCCGGTCCGGGCTCAGGTGATCGTCGGGGGCCGGTCGCCGGCCGCCGGGAGCGGACCGGCCGGAGCGCGCGGGGCGCGGGCCGGGGACGCCGTCGCCGCCGCGCGGGCGATGTTGCGGGCCATGCCGCCGAAGACCACGGCGTGGAAGGGCGACACGCTCCACCAGTACAGGTGGCCGAGCAGCCCGTGCGGGTGGAACAGGGCGCGCTGCCGGTACCGGGTGCGGCCGGCGGCGTCCGTCTCGGCGTACATCTCCAGCCAGGCCAGACCCGGCAGCCGCATTTCCGCGCGCAGCCGCAGCAGATGGCCCGGCTCGATCTCCTCGACCCGCCAGAAGTCCAGCGAGTCGCCGGCCCGCAGCCGGTCCGCGTCCCGCCGCCCCCGGCTCAGCCCGACCCCGCCGGCCAGCCGGTCCAGCCAGCCGCGCACGGCCCAGGCGAGCGGGAAGGAGTACCAGCCGTTGTCTCCGCCGATGCTCTCGATGACCCGCCACAGCGTCTCGCGCGAGGCGTCGACCCGGCGGGCGCGGCGGTCCGTGTACAGGCTGCCGCCCGCCCAGTCGGGGTCGGTGGGCAGCGGGTCGCTGGGCGCGCCGGGCACCGAGGCGTTCGACCAGCGGGTGGCCACCCGGGCCTCCTGGACGCGCCGCAGGGCCAGCCGTACCGCCTCGTCGAAACCGATCAGGGACTCGGGCGGATCGGGCACGTACCGTGCGATGTCGTGCTCCTGGCAGACCACCTCGTGGCGCAGCGACTCGGTGAGCGGTTTGGCGATGGCGGCGGGCACCGGGGTCACCAGGCCCACCCAGTAGCCGGACAGCCGCGGGGTCAGGACCGGGACCGGCAGGACGAACCGGTGCGGCAGGCCGGCGACGGTCGCGTACCGGTCCATCATCTGACGGTAGGTCAGCACGTCCGGTCCGCCGATGTCGAAGGCCCGGCTGACGTCGTCCGGCATCCGCGCGCTGCCGACCAGGGTGCGCAGCACGTCCCGGATCGCGATCGGCTGGATGCGGGTGTGCACCCAGTTCGGCGTCACCATCACCGGCAGCCGCTCGGTGAGGTGGCGCAGCATCTCGAACGAGGCGGAGCCGGAGCCGATGATCACGGCGGCCCGCAGCACCGTGGCCGGCACCCCGCAGTCCAGCAGGATGCGGCCCACCTCGGCCCGCGACCGCAGGTGCGGGGAGAGCGACCGCTCGGGTACGCCCGCCGGGGTGAGACCGCCCAGGTACACGACGCGCCGCACCCCGGCGGCCCGGGCCAGCTCGCCGAACAGCCGGGCCGCCCGGCGGTCGGTGTCCTCGAAACCGTCCCCGGTGGCCAGCGAGTGCACCAGGTAGTAGGCGACGTCCACGTCCCGCAGCGCGGCGGTGAGCGAGGCCCGGTCCGTGACGTCCCCGTGCGCCACCTCCACGTCGTCCGCCCACGGCTGGTCGCGCAGTTTGCCGGGGGAGCGGGCCAGGCAGCGCACCCGGTGGCCGGCGGCGAGCAGTTCCGGCACGAGCCGGCCGCCGATGTATCCGGTGGCGCCGGTCACCAGGCAGCGCGGCCCGGCCCCGGTGTCGTCGTCGCGCATCGTGTTCGGCCCTCCGGATCGGCGGCCCCCCTGTCGCCCTCCATGTGATCACCTCCGCGCACGGGCCTCCACCGGATGCGCCGCGCCGGGGGTATGCGTGGGACGAACGGGGGCAGGCGGAAGGTGTCCCGGCCGGATGCACCGGCCGTCGGGTCCCGGCTCCCGGAGGTGTCTGCCGCTATGGGCGCGAAGGTGTTGGAGCGATTTCCGGCGGGGTCTCCGCGCGGTTCGTGGCCGGCGGAGGAGTTCGCCGCCGCCCGCCGGGCCCAGGGTGAGCCCGCCACGGTCGTGATGGACCTGAAGTCGGACGCGTTCCTCGTCGTCGTCCCGGCGTCCGACGACGACTGACCCGCTAACCGCCCAGTGCCGCCAGATGGGCCCGCCGTACCGCCGCCGTCTGGCCCTGGATCAGCAGGAACATGCCCTCCCGGGCGAGCCGCTGCGCCGTGCCGTCCAGACTCATCGCCCGGCCGCCGCCGGCCACCACCGCCGCGGTCGTGGCCGCGCGCATCAGGTCGTACGAGCGGGTGCGCAGGGCGAGGCGTTCCGCGACGTGTTCGTGCGGGACGGGGTGGTCGGCCAGCGCGTAGGCCCGCCCGCGCAGTTCGTCGAGGCGGGCGCGCAGCGCCGCCGCGGTGTCATGGGCGTCGGGGGCGGCCGCCAGGAGGTCCAGCGCGGCGGACGTGACCCCGAACACGGCCGGCGAGGTGTTGGCGCTGCGTGGCCCGTCGGCCCGGGCGAACTCCTCCTGGGGAACGCGCCGCAGCACGGCGCCGTCCGGCAGCCACAGGCCGGCCAGCTCCAGGGAGACGGTCCGCGCGGCCGTCAGCGCCGCGAGCCGCATCGGCGCTGACGCCCGCAGGCCCGGCTGCTCGCGGGCGTCGGCGAACGCGAACACCACCTCGGCGTCCCGCGTCACCCCCGCGAGCAGCATGACGTCGTTCAGCCCCCACCCCGTGTACCAGGGCACCGTGCCGTCGAAGCGCCAGCCGCCCCGCTCGGCGGTGGCCCGCACCGGTACCCGCGGGAAGGCGCGTACGTGCGCGAAGGCGATGCCCGCCAGGGACGTGCCCGTGGCCAGCGCGGGCAGCAGGCGGTCCCGGGCCGGCAGTCCCGCCTCGGCCCCGGCGAGCATCCGGACCGGTGTGTGGTGCTGGGTCTGCACGAACCAGGTGGAGCAGCACGCCCCGGCCAGGATCTCCGCCGTCGCGCGCGCCACCGGGTCCGGGGCGCCCGCCCCGCCGTACTCCTTCGGGGCGCTCACCCCGAGCAGTCCCGCGCGGCGGACGGCCTCGAGGTGGCTGGCCGGCACGCCCTCCTGGTCGACCCGGGCGGCGGACGGGGCGAGCAGGCCGTCCGCGAGCCGCCGGGCGCGGGTGACGAGCGGGTGCGGGGCGGTGGGTGCGCTCATGGGCCCATTCTGGCCCGCTCCGCCCGAGTCGGAGTCCGACTGGTCTACACCCTTGACTGGTACATACCAATGCGGTTGAGTGTGCTCACCCACCCCCCACCACGGCCGTTCCGCTCCGGCCCCGCCCGCGAACGGCCGTACTCCGACAAGGAGTTGATCCCGTGTCGAGACGTCGTATCTCCGCGGCCGTGGCCGTCCTCGCCCTGGCCGGCGCCGTGCCGGTGCTGATGCCGGCCACCCAGGCGAGCGCCGCCGCCTGTTCCAGCTACCCGAGCTGGGTGGCGGGCAAGTCCTACGCCGCCGGCGACATCGTGCGCTACACCGACGGCAAGGCGTACATCGCCGAGTACGCCAACCCGGGCTACGACCCCACCATCAGCACCTGGTACTGGGAGCCGTACGGCTGCGACAGCGGCTCCACGCCGGTCGGCAGCTTCGTGGTCACCGAGGCCCAGTTCAACCAGATGTTCCCGAGCCGGAACGGCTTCTACACCTACAGCGGCCTCACCGCCGCGCTCTCCGCCTACCCCGGCTTCGCCACCACCGGCAGCGACACCGTCAAGAAACAGGAGGCCGCCGCCTTCCTCGCCAACGTCAGCCACGAGACCGGCGGGCTGGTGTACATCGTCGAGCAGAACACCGCCAACTACTCGCACTACTGCGACTGGAGCCAGTCCTACGGCTGTCCGGCCGGCCAGTCCGCCTACTACGGGCGCGGCCCGATCCAGCTCAGCTGGAACTTCAACTACAAGGCGGCCGGCGACGCCCTCGGCATCGACCTGCTGAACAACCCCAACCTGGTGCAGACCGACGCGGCCGTCGCGTGGAAGACCGGCCTGTGGTACTGGAACACCCAGAACGGTCCCGGCACCATGACCGCGCACAACGCCATGGTCAACGGCGCCGGCTTCGGCCAGACCATCCGCTCCATCAACGGGTCCATCGAGTGCGACGGGGGCAACGCCGCGCAGGTGCAGAGCCGGGTGACGACGTACCAGCGGTTCGCGGGCATCCTCGGCGTCGACCCGGGCTCCAACCTGTACTGCTGACCCGCCCCGCCGGGCGTGTGCGACACTCCGCCGATGACCACGGAAACGATCACCGCGCACGCCGCCGGCACCTGGACCCTCGGCGACCTGCCCGTCCGCCGCGTCGGCCTCGGCGCGATGCGGCTGACGGGCAGCGCCGCCTTCCACCTCGGCACCCCGGCCGACCGTGACCGCTCGCTGGCCGTACTGCGCCGGGCGGTCGAACTCGGCGTCAACCACATCGACACCGCCGCCTTCTACTTCTCCGCCCTGCGCTCCGCGGGCGAACTGATCAGCCGCGCGCTGGCGCCCTACCCCGACGACCTGGTGATCGCCGCCAAGGTCGGCCCGTACCGCGACTGGTCCGGCGCGTGGGGCACCGCGGCCCGCCCCGAGGACCTGCGCGGGCACGTCGAGGAGAACCTGCGCCAGCTCGGCCGCGACCACCTCGACGTCGTCTACCTGCGCCGGATGCGCCAGGACTCGATCGCCGAGCACTTCGGCGCCCTCGCCGAACTGCGCGAGGCCGGTCTGATCCGCCACCTCGCGCTCTCCGCCGTCGAGCCCCGGCACCTCGCCGAGGCGCAGGCCATCGCCCCGGTGGTCGGCGTCCAGAACCGCTACGGACTCGGCCACCACGACCCCGCCACCGACGAACTCCTGCTCCTGTGCCGCGACCAGGGCATCGCCTTCGTGCCGTTCTACGCCGTGGCCGGCGAGGCCGGACCCGAGCGGGCCGCCGCCGACCACGACGCCGGCGTGCGCGCGGTCGCCGCGGCGCACGGCGCGAGCCCCGCCCAGGTCCGGATCGCCTGGACCCTGCACCAGGGCCCGCACCTGCTCGCCATCCCCGGCACCGGCGACCCCGCCCACCTCGCGGAGAACGTCGCCGCGGGCGCCCTCCGGCTGACCGAGGCGGACCTCGCCCTGCTTGGCTGAACGGATGACAGTTTTACGTATAACTGTCATCCGTACTACCCTCTCCCGTCATCCCCGCCCGTCGCCCGGAGAGGTCCCGATGTCCCGCATCGCCCTGGTCGCCCTCGTCGTCGCCGACTACGACGAGGCCGTCCGCTTCTACACCGGCGCCCTCGGCTTCCGCCTCGCCGAGGACACGCCCCGCCCGGACGGCTCCCGCTGGGTCGTCGTCGAGCCCGGCCCGGCGGCCGGCGGCACCGCGCTGCTGCTGGCCCGCGCCAAGGACGAGCCGCAGCGGGCCCGGATCGGCGACCAGACCGGCGGCCGGGTCGGCTTCTTCCTGCACACCGACGACTTCGCCCGCGACCACGCCCGGATGACGGCGGCCGGCGTGACCTTCCTGGAGCAGCCCCGGCACGAGCCCTACGGCACGGTCGCGGTCTTCCAGGACCTGTACGGCAACCGCTGGGACCTGCTCCAGCCCACCACCCCCACCAAGGACACCGACGCATGACCACGCTCGACACCGACACGCTTCGCCGGCTGCCCAAGGCCGTGCTGCACGACCACCTCGACGGCGGGCTGCGGCCCGCCACCGTCGTGGAGCTGGCCCGGGAGGCCGGGCACCCGCTGCCCGACACCGATCCCGACGGGCTGGCCGCCTGGTTCTACGCGGCCGCCAACTCCGGTGACCTGGTGCGCTACATAGCCACCTTCGAACACACCCTGGCCGTGCTCCAGACCCGCGAGGGCCTGCTGCGCGCCGCCGAGGAGTACGTCCTCGACCTGGCCGCGGACGGTGTGGTCTACGGCGAGGTGCGCTACGCGCCCGAGCTGATGCTGAACGGCGGGCTGGCCCTGCCCGAGGTGGTCGAGACCGTGCAGGAGGGGCTGGCCGCGGGCATGGCGAAGGCCGCGGCGGCCGGTACGCCCGTCCGGGTGGGCACCCTGCTGTGCGGCATGCGGATGTTCGACCGGGTCCGGGAGGCCGCCGACCTCGCGGTCGCCTTCCGGGACGCCGGGGTGGTCGGCTTCGACATCGCCGGCGCCGAGGACGGCTTCCCGCCCGCCGACCACCTCGCCGCCTTCGCCCACCTGCGGCGCGAGAACGTGCCGTTCACCATCCACGCCGGGGAGGCGTACGGGCTGCCCAGCATCCACCAGGCGGTCCAGGTGTGCGGCGCCCAGCGCATCGGGCACGGGGTGCGCCTCACCGACGACATCCCCGACCTCGCGGGCGGCAAGCTCGGCCGGCTGGCCGGCTGGGTGCGGGACCGCCGGATCGCCCTGGAGATGTGCCCCACCTCCAACCTCCAGACCGGCGCGGCGGCCTCCATCGCCGAGCACCCCATCACCGCCCTGAAGAATCTCGGCTTCCGGGTCACCCTCAACACCGACAACCGGCTGGTGTCGGGCACGACGATGACCCGCGAGATGTCCCTGCTGGTGGAGCAGGCCGGGTGGGGCCTTAAGGACCTGCGCACGGTCACGGTGAACGCCGTCAAGAGCGCGTTCATCCCGTTCGACGAGCGCAGAGCCCTCATCGAGGACGTCGTCCTGCCGGGCTACGCGCTCAGCAGCAGCCCGCGCGCGTAGCCGGCCTGCCCGACGTGCTGGAGGTCGTCGGACAGCACGCTGACCAGCCGCACGGCCAGGGTGACCGGCGGGTCCCAGTTCTCGTCGACCACCCGCTCCAGGTCCTGGGCGGTCAGTGAGCGCAGGGCGCCGAGCGTCTGCTCGTGCACGGCGTCGTAGTAGCCGGTCAGCAGGTCCGCCGACGCGACCCGCACCTTCGCGACCTGCGCGGGACGGTGGCCGTACCCGGTGTCCCGGGCGGGCAGGCCGAGTCCGAAGCGCTTCTCCCAGTCCTGGGCCAGCCACACCTGGTCCAGGCCGAACGCGTCGGCGAGGTGGTCGTCCTGGACCCGGGCCAGATGCCAGAGCAGCCAGCCGATGGAGTTGGTGTCGGGGGAGGGGCGGGCGGCCAGGTCGTCGGGGCCGAGGCCGTCGACGGCGGCGTGCACCTCTTCCCGGATACGGCCGTAGCCCTCGATGAGGATGTCCTTCGCATGCATACGTCCACCATGGCGCACCGGCCGGTCAGGCGCTCGCCGTTTCCAGCAGCGCCATCAGCGCCCGGGCCGCCGGACTGGTGGCCTGCGGGGGCGGCAGCAGCGCCACGGTCTCGTACAGCACCTCGTCGGTCTCCTTGAGCGGCAGCGAGGTCAGCGAGGCCCGCTTGTGCCGGAAGTGACGCGGGACGACGGCCACGCCGAGGTTCTCGTCGATCAGGTCGAGCAGGCCGTGCACGTCGTTGACCTCCAGCGCCACCGTGCGCCGGACGCCCGCCGCGGCGAACGCGGTGTCGGTGACCCGGCGCGGCCCCCAGTCCGGGTGGAAGTCGACGAAGACCTCGTCGGCCAGGTCCCGGGGGGCCAGGACCGCGCCGCGCTCGGCGAGGCGGTGGCCCGGGTGGCACAGCACGGTCATCGGCTCGCTGCTCAGCGACACCGAGCGCAGCCGGTCGGTGTCCGACTGGATCCGGTAGGCGAAGGCCAGGTCGAGCCGGCCCGCCGCGACCTCCTCGGCCAATTCGCCGGAGCCCGCCTGCCGCAGCCGGATCTCCACGTCCGGATGGCGGCGCCGGAAGCCGGCCAGCAGCCCGGCCACCGGCACCCCGGCGATGCACTGCTCGGTGCCCACCGACAGCGTGCCGCGCAGCACGCCCTGCACCGCCGCGACCGCCTCGTGCGCCGCCCGCACCTGGGCCAGGATGCGCTGTGCCTCACCGAGCAGCGCCCGCCCGGCCTCGGTCAGCGTCACCCGGCGGGTGGTCCGCACGAACAGCGGCGCGCGCAGCTCGCGTTCCAGCGCCCGGATGGACGCCGACAGGCCGGACTGCGAGACGACCAGGCGTTCCGCCGCCCGGGTGAAGTGCTGGTCCTCGGCGACCGCGACGAAGTGCTGGAGATGGCGAAGTTCCACGACTGAGAAGCGTAGCCGCTGAATCCGATCGGATTCTCCTGTTGGACCACTGGCCGCACCCCGCGCGAGAGTGGGGGCCGACCCCTCGCAGCACACCCCCGGCTTTCTCTGGAGACGCGTTGTACACCGCACCCCCCGACCGCTACGCGACCCTGCCCTACCGGCGCACCGGCCGCAGCGGCCTCAAGCTCCCCGCGCTCTCGCTCGGCCTGTGGCACAACTTCGGCCCGGACCGCCCGGTCGAGACCCAGCGCGCCATCCTGCGCCGCGCCTTCGACCTCGGTGTCACCCACTTCGACCTGGCCAACAACTACGGCCCGCCGCCCGGCGCCGCCGAGTCCGCCCTCGGCGAGGCACTGACGGCCGACTTCGCGCCGTACCGCGACGAACTGGTGATCTCCACCAAGGCCGGTTACCTGATGTGGCCCGGCCCGTACGGCGAGTGGGGCTCGCGCAAGTACCTGCTGTCCTCCCTGGACCAGAGCCTGAAGCGGATGGGCCTGGAGTACGTCGACATCTTCTACTCGCACCGCCCCGACCCGGACACTCCGCTGGAGGAGACGATGGGCGCCCTGCACTCGGCGGTGCAGCAGGGCAAGGCGCTCTACGTCGGTGTCTCCAACTACTCGGCGGAGCAGACCCGCGAGGCCGCGCGGATCCTGGCCGACCTGGGCACGCCGCTGCTGATCCACCAGCCGCGCTACTCGATGCTCGACCGGCGCCCGGAGAGCGAGGGCCTGCTGGACGCCCTCGACGAGCTGAACGTCGGCTCCATCGCCTACTCCCCGCTGGAGCAGGGCCTGCTGACCGGCCGGTACCTCAACGGCATCCCGGAGGACTCCCGGGCGGCGAGCGACAGCCCGTTCCTGAACTCGGACGCGGTCACCGAGGACCTGGTCGGCAAGCTGCGCGAACTCGACGCGCTCGCCACGTCCCGCGGCCAGTCCCTGGCGCAGATGGCGCTGGCCTGGGTGCTGCGCGGCGGCCGGGTGACCTCCGCGCTGGTCGGCGCGAGCAGCCCGGAGCAGCTGGCGGACAGCGTCGCCGCCGTCGGCAACCTGGACTTCGACGCCGACGAACTGGCCCGGATCGACGAACTCGTCAAGGCGTAGGAAAACTTCCGGCCAGTCGAACCGGTGAATATGCCAAGAGACTGGCCGGAAAGGCATGGTGACAGTGGTTCAGCGGTGAACATACTCAACTCCTAGGGCGCATCACGCCACGCGACAGCGCCCTCACCCACAGCGCACGACCCATGCGACGGGGGAGGGGAGACGTGCACGACGAGTTCCTGTGCCATGTCACCGCGTACGGAGTCTGTGACGGGCGGCGGATCGGCGTCCCGCTGGGAACCTACCGGGCCCCCACCCTCGCCCTCGCCCTGTGGTGGCTGCGCGACCGGGCCTCCTGGATCGCCGAGCGGCTCGATCCGCAGCCCGACCGGCCGCACCTGCCGCGCGGCGCCCTGACCCCGGTGGCCGACGACGCCCCGGACGTCCCGCTGGCGCTGCGCGCCTGGTGCGCCGACGTGGTGCAACAGGAACTGGTCGGCGAGGAACTGGCCGCCGGACGGCTGGTGCGGGTGGCCACCAGCGACGAGACCACCGAGTACGAACTGCTCGCCGAGTCGGTGGACGCCCTGCGCATGCAGCGCACCGGCCCGGCGCTGGTGGTGCCCGTCGCCTGAACGGCGTCACCGGCGCAGGGCGGTTTCCCGCTCCATGTGCGACAGCTTCTCGGGGTTGCGCACCGCGTACAGACCGGTGATCAGACCGTCGTCGACACGCACCGCCACCACGGTGTCCAGCTCGCCGTCGAGCCGGACGACCAGTGCCGGGTGCCCGTTGACCTGCGCCGGGCGCAGCGCGGCCGCGGTGGCCACCCGGCCCAGGCCGGCGATCAGCAGCCGGGCCACCTTGCCGGCGCCCGTGATCGGCCGCAGGACGGCCTGCCGCACCCCGCCGCCGTCGCCCAGCAGCACCACGTCCGGCGCGAGGATGTCGAGCAGCCCCTGAAGATCGCCGGTCTCGACCGCCCGCCGGAACGCGGCGAGCGCGTCCCGGGTGTCGGCGGCGGAGACGGTCCCGCGCGGCCGGCGGGCCGCGACATGGGCGCGGGCCCGGTGTCCGATCTGCCGGACCGCCGCCGGGCTCTTGCCGACGGCGTCGGCGATCTCGTCGTACCCGAGGGCGAACACCTCGCGCAGCACGAACACGGCCCGCTCCACGGGCGCCAGGGTCTCCAGCACCAGCAGCACGGCCATCGAGACGCTGTCCGCCAGTTCGACGTCCTCGGCCACGTCCGGTGTGGTCAGCAGCGGCTCGGGCAGCCAGGAACCGACGTAGGACTCCTTGCGCCGGCCCAGCGCGCGCAGCCGGCTCAGCGCCTGCCGGGTGGTGATCCGGACCAGGTACGCCCGCGGTTCGCGCACCTCGGCGAGGTCGACGCCGGACCAGCGCAGCCAGGTCTCCTGGAGCACGTCCTCCGCGTCGGCGGCCGAGCCGAGCATCTCGTAGGCCACGGTGAACAGCAGGTTGCGGTGGGCGACGAACGCCTCGGTGGCGCGGTCGCCGTGTTCTGTCGTCACGTACCCGGGACGCCGGGCGCGCCGGTTCTGTGACAGCCGCGGTCCGTGGCGCTCGTCACATTCGCGCCATGTCACACGGCCCGCGGCGGCGGCGTCCTGTGGGCATCCGACGTACGAACACGAGTGAGGACGACACCATGGAAGCCCGGTTCAACCTGTTCGAGAACGAGATCGCGGCCAAGTTCGCCAAGCGGTTCGCCGGCACCGCGCTGGTGCTCCAGCAGTCGCCGCTGCCCAAGTCCACGCAGGAACTGATGGCGCTGCGCGCCAGCCAGATCAACGGCTGCGGCCACTGCGTCGACATGCACGTCAAGGAGGCCGCGGCGGCCGGGGAGAGCGCGGTACGGCTCAGCCTGGTCGCCACCTGGCGCGAGTCCACCGTCTTCACCGAGGCCGAACGGGCCGCGCTGGCCCTCACCGAGGAGGGCACCCGGCTCGCCGACGCCCACCAGGGGGTGTCCGACGAGACCTGGGAGCAGGTGCGCGAGTACTACGACGACGACCGGACGGCGGCGCTGGTCTGCGTGGTCGCGCTGATCAACGCGGCCAACCGGCTGGCCGTGATCACGCACCAGAAGGGCGGTTCCTACCAGCCCGGGGCGTTCGCCGCGGCCTTCGGCTGACCGTCGCTACCGCCGGGTTCCCAGGCGCGCGAGCAGGGTGCCGAGGAACCCGGCGGCCAGCCCCCACCCCACCGCCGGGCCGAGCAGGGTCCACCACCGCGGCCGCAGGAACAGTTCCCCCGCCGGCCCGCCGCCCAGGCCGCCGACGCCCGGCACCGACAGGCCGTACTGGGCGCGGACCCGGGCGACCAGGCCGATCATCAGCACCGTCAGCACCAGCGCGACGGCCAGCCGGACGGCGTTGTGCCAGGCCGGGGTGGCGGCCGGGGACCGCGCCGCCAGCAGGCGGCCGGCGGCCGGCAGCAGCAGCGCGGCGGCCACCAGCAGCCACCAGGCCCGGCCGTCCTGCTCGGTGAGCGTCCCCAGGTTCACGGTCGAGACGTCCGGGGTGCGCAGCACCTGGTCCAGGACGCGCGGCAGCGGCAGCCCGAACGGTCCGTCCACCCGCCCGTGCCAGGTGCCGCCCATCCCGACCGTCAGCGCCGGCCACACCAGGTTGGGCAGGGCGAGCAGCAGCACGGCGAAGGTCCGCGCCGGATGCCCCCGGGTGGCCGCGACGACCAGCGCGACGACGGCACCGGCCGCGACACAGGCGAGCAGCAGCACGACCATGGCGTACGCCGCCGGCCGCGCGGCCGACCCGAGCCGCGCGAGCCGGCCCGGCAGCGGGGCCACGGGCGCCACCAGCAGCGCCACCAGCAGGACACCCGCCAGCCACAGCAGGCCGAACAGCACCGACAGCGGCACGTCCGTGGTGAAGCCGACGGTGGGGGAGACGCCGAACAGGTCACCGAGGTCGTCCAGCAGTCCCTCGCCGAGGGACACCTCGAAGGTGTGCCGGGCGGCGAAGGCCAGGGCGAGCAGGGCGAGCAGCCACAGCACGGCGATCCGCCCGGCCCAGCGGGCCAGCGCGGGCCCGTCGGCCACCGTGCGGTGCCGCAGCGGCCGCTGGAAGCCCCGGCCCAGCACCAGCGCCCCGGCCAGGGTGACCGACAGCGGCATCACGGTGAGCCCGGCCGTGCCGCCGGCCAGTTCCCCGGCGTCCCCGGTCAGCTCCGGCGCGCCGCCCAGCGCGGCGACGACGACCGCCGCGAGGACCGGCCCGAACGCGCCGTCGGGCAGGTCCGCCGCGCCGGCCGCCCACAGGCCGAGCGCGGCGACCAGGAACAGGGCGGCCAGCGCGGCCAGCACGGTGCCGAGGGCGGCCGCCCAGCCGGCCCCGGAGGGGGTTCGCGGACTCATTCCGGCACGCTATGCGGCGCCCCGGTGCCGGGGGTCCGGGCCCACCGGGTGACGCGCGGGGTGTCACTCGCCCGCCGGGCGGGCCGCACCGAGTCACCGGCCGCCGGCCGGCGCGGAGCGTCAGGCGGCGGCCCGGACCACCAGGGCGTAGTCGCCGAGGCCCAGCAGCCGGTCGGCCGGTATGTCCCCGTAGGCCGTGACCACCCGCAGTACCCGGCCGGTGTCCGGATCGAAGACCAGGTCCCGGACCGTGCCCGCCTCGTCACCGGCGTCCGTCAGCACCCGGCTGTCCACCGGGTCGTGCGGCGGCACCGGGCCGGCCGGGCCGGCCGACCGGACCAGGACGGCGTCCGGCCCCACGGCGTGCAGCGCCGCCCACGGCAGTACCGTCTCCCGGCGCGGGCGCCGGCCGCGGACCCTCAGGTGGGTGACCGTGCCCGCGGCGGCGTCCACGGCCAGCGAGGTCACGGTGCCCAGCTCCGCCGCGTCGGCCAGGGTGAGCACCGGCAGGCCGTGTATCTCGGAGAACAGCGTCATGACGGGTGTCCCTTCCGGGGTTCCGGGGGACCGCCGGCCGCCAGCGCGGCCAGCTCGTCGAGACCGCTGACGACATGCCGGACGGCGTCCGCGGGCAGGACGAGCGCCCGGCCGGACACGGCGAGCGTCTCGCCGCGCGGCACATAGACCTGGCGCCGCCGGCGTCTGGACCCCGGCGCGAGGGCCTTGCTCGCGGCCACCCGGAAGCCGACCACCCGGCCGCTGCCACCGCCCTCCACCACCACGTCGAGCACCGTGCCGACGTCGGTGCCCGTGTCGGTCAGTACCCGCGCCCCCAGCACCCGGCCCTGCGTCGCCTCCCGGCGGGCCACCACGGCGGCGGTCGCCGCCAGCTCCCGCCGGTCGCGGATCAGCACCGCGTCATGGCCCAGCGCGTGCACCGCGGGCCAGGGCAGGCTCTGCCGCAGCGGACCCGACAGCAGGCCCCGGCCACTGAGCGTGAACCCCGTGATCCGGCCGGCCTCCGCGTCGAAGACGGTGTCCTTGACCTGCGCCACCGCGTCCCCGCCCAGGGTCACCACCGGCCGGGTGGTCAGACTCCGCGCGGCCATCAGCTCGTTCATCGCACGCCCTTCCCGCCGGGCCGGTGCCCGGGCCGCACCGCGACGACCGTGCCGGACCGCCGCCGGGCCTGTACCGCCAGGGTCAGCAGCCCCACGGCGACCAGCACCGCGACCACCACGACGAGCCACGTCCACCAGGCCACGGTCCACCTCCCGGACTCCGCCCCGGGCACCGCCCGCGATCGGCCGGGGTCACTGTCCGGGTGCCCCGCGCGGCTGTGACAATGCCCGCAGTGAGAATGAGGTGACATGCACGGCCGACAGCGGGGTACCAGGACTGGTGCAGCAGCGTCCGGCCAGTCCGGCTTCCGAGAGAGAAACGCATGATCGACCACCTGGACGGGGCAGTGATACCGACTGGTTTCGACGTGCCCGTGGAACCGCTACGGCGGGCGGCACACTACACCGGCGAGCCGGGATGCATCGCCGAGGCGCGCTCCTTCGCGTCGCTCTTCCTCCAGCAGCTGAGGACCGAGTGGTGCGCCACGATCGGCCGCCCCGCCGACGGTGCCGTGCTCCTGGTGGTCAGTGAGCTGGTCACCAACGCCGACCGGCACAGCCAGGGCCCGTACATCCTGGAGCTGGAAGGCACCGACAAGTCGGTGACGGTGTCCGTCTACGACAGCAGCGCAGCGGTGCCCAAACGCTTTCCCCGCGACCCGGAGCGGATCGGGCGGCACGGACTGGAGATCGTGCACGCGCTGGCCGACGAACTCGTCGTGGAACGGGTGCCGGTCGGCAAGCGGGTCCGCGCGGTCGTACCGCTCACCGACTGACCGCACCGCGAGGCGCACGGTGGTCTCCCGCCGTGCGCCCCGTCATGTCACGCGGTGCGCGTGTCCCGTGGCTCAGGCGTGGTCGAGTTCGCCCAGCATGCCCGCGCGCAGCCGGGCGATGATCCGCTTGATCAGCCGGGAGACGTGCATCTGCGTGCAGCCGAGCCGTTCGCCGATCTCCGCCTGGGTGGCCTCCTCCACGAACCGCAGGTGCAGGATCTGCCGGTCGCGTTCGCTGAGTTCGGCCATCAGCGGCGCCAGGGTGTGGAAGTCCTCGACGAGCCGCAGCCCCTCCTCCTCCACGCCGATGAAGTCGGCCAGCACCGACTCGCCGCCCTCGGGGCCGTCGCCGGTGAGCGCGGCGTCCAGCGACGAGGAGTGGTACCCGTTGGCGGCGATCTGGCCCTCGATCACCTGGTCCTCGCCGATGTTCATCAGCGTGGCCAGCTCGGCGACGGTCGGCTCGCGGTCCAGCCGGCTGGACAGCTCCTCCCGGGCCTTGGCCAGCTCGACACGGAGTTCCTGGAGCCGCCTGGGCACGTGCACCGCCCAGGTGGTGTCACGGAAGAACCGTTTGATCTCGCCGACGATGTACGGCAGCGCGAAGGAGGTGAACTCCACCTCGCGCGACAGCTCGAACCGGTCGATGGCCTTGATCAGACCGATCATCCCGGTCTGGACGACGTCCTCCATGTCGTCGCCGCGGCCCCGGAACCGGCCGGCGGCGAACCGCACCAGCGACATGTTCATCTCGATCAGGGTGCCCCGCGCGTACTGGTACTCGCGAGTGCCCTCCTCGAGTACGGACAGCCGCTGGAAGAACTGACGGGACAGCTCCCGCGCGTCGCGCGGCGCCACCGAACGACCGTCCACGGTCTTCGGCCGGATCACGGCGGTGTCCATCGCCTCTGCCACGAAAGTCACGTCTCGACGCCTCCCAGAATCCTTCCGGCGGTGCGGATCCCCAGGTCAGGCGAGCACATGCCGCCCAAGTGACCCGGTACCGCCCGCTCAGGATATCCGCGCCGCCGCCCGCCCACACGTCAGCGGCGCGGACGCCGGGCGGACCCCGATTTCCCTCAGGGCGGAACGCCGGGCCCTTCCGCCGCCGCGGGCCGCTCCTAGGCTGGGGAGGTGAGCAGCCAAACACCTGACGAAGCCCGGGTCGTCCCCCTGCGTCCGCATCTCGGGCGCCCGCACGCCGCGCGCCCGGCCCCCGCGCCCCGGGAGCCGCTCTGGCGCGACCTGGTCGGCGACGTACTGCGACGGGAACGCCTCGCCCAGCAACGGACGCTGAAGGAGGTGGCGGAGGCGGCCCGGATCTCCATGCCGTACCTCTCCGAGGTGGAACGCGGCCGGAAGGAAGCCTCCTCGGAGGTGCTCGCGGCCGCCGCCCGGGCGCTCGGCCTCGGCCTCGGCGACCTGCTGACCCGGGCCCACGGCGAACTCACCCGAGTCACCGCCCACCGCCCGGCCGCCGGCCGCGCCGGTTCCCGTCATGACGGGCTCTGCCTGGCGGCGTGACAGGACGGGGCGGGGCGCCCCCTGCGCGGCGCCCCGCCTCCCCGCACCGGACCGCCGCCGGCTCAGGTCCGCACCAGCCGCCGGCTGAGCACCTCGTCGGCCAGCCCGTACGCCACCGCCTCCTGGGCCGTGAACACCTTGTCGCGGTCCATGTCCGCGCGCAGCGCGGCGGCCTCGCGGCCGGTGTGCCGGGCCAGCACCTCCTCCACCTGGGCGCGGATCCGGACCATCTCCTTGGCCTGGAGCGCCAGGTCGGAGACCGTGCCCTGGCGGCCCCCGCTGGCCGGCTGGCCGAGCAGCACCCGCGCGTGCTCCAGCACGAACCGCCGCCCGGGGTCGCCGCCGGCCAGCAGCACCGCCGCCGTGGAGGCCGCCTGACCGACGCAGAACGTCGAGATCGGCGCCTGTACGAACGTCATGGTGTCGTAGATCGCCATCAGCGAGGTGAACGAGCCGCCGGGGGAGTTGAGGTAGATCGAGATCTCGCTCTCCGGTGCCGACGACTCCAGGTGCAGGAGTTGCGCGATGACGACGTTGGCCACGCCGTCGTCGATCTCGGTGCCGAGGAAGATGATCCGCTCCGCCAGCAGCCGGCTGAACACGTCGTAGGACCGCTCGCCCTGCGGGGTCCGCTCCACGACGTTCGGAATGGTGTACGTCCCCATGGTCACAGCCCCATCCGTCGCCGCGTCGCGGCCGGGCGGACGTCCGTGAGGGACTCCACCACCCGGTCCACCATCCCGTACTCCTTGGCCTCCTCGGCCGTGAACCAGCGGTCCCGGTCGCCGTCCCGCGAGATCGTCTCCGGTGCCTGGCCGGTGTGCTCGGCGGTGATGCGTTCGATGGTCCGCTTGGTGAACTCCAGGTTGTCCGCCTGGATCTCGATGTCCGCGGTGGTGCCGCCGATGCCCGCCGACGGCTGGTGCATCATGATCCGCGCGTTGGGCAGCGCGTACCGCTTGCCCGCGGCGCCCACGCTGAGCAGGAACTGCCCCATGCTGGCGGCGAACCCCATGGCGAGCGTGGCGACGTCGTTGGGGATCAGCCGCATCGTGTCGTAGATGGCGAGCCCGGCGTGGACCGAGCCGCCGGGGCTGTTGATGTACAGGCTGATGTCGGTGCGCGGGTCCTCCGCGGACAGGATCAGCAACTGGGCGCAGATCCGGTTCGCGGAGACCTCGTCGACCTGGGTGCCCAGCACGACGATGCGCTGGGCGAGCAACTGCGCGGCGAGGTGGTCGTCGAACCGGCTCGGCGGGGTGTCGCCCTCCTCCGCTCGCGGCAGCAGAGGGGCGGTGGTCAGTGGGGACATCGGCGCTCCTTCGGTTTCGTCCGGACGGTGCCGTCGCCCCCACTGTCGGCCCGGGACCGCCCGCACCGGGGCTTTCTCTGCCCGCGGCAGATTCGCCCAGGGCAGAGCGGTCAGCCGGTCCGGCCCTCCCGCAACTGCCGGAAGAACGCCCGTACGTCGCCGACCAGCAGCTCCGGCTGCTCCAGCGCCGCGAAGTGCCCGCCCCGGTCGAACTCCGTCCACCGCACCAGGTTCTCGGTGCGCCGGGCCCGGTGCCGCAGCGGGATCTGCGGGTCGGCGGCGAAGGAGGCGACCGCGGTCGGCGCGGTGGACGGCTCCCCGGGGGCGGCGGTGCGGCCGGTGGCGTGCGCCCGCTCGTAGTAGACGCGGGCCGACGAACCGGCGGTGCCGGTCAGCCAGTACAGCATCACGTTGGTCAGCAGCCGGTCGCGGTCCACCGCCTCCTCCGGCAGCCGGCGGGAGTCCGTCCACTCGGCGAACTTCTCCACGATCCAGGCGAGCTGTCCGACGGGGGAGTCGTTGAGCGCGTACGCCAGGGTCTGCGGCCGGGTGGCCTGCTGGACGGCGTACCCGGTGCTCTCCCGGGTCCACGCCTCCCAGCGGCGCCACGACCGCAGGGTGCGCTCCCGTTCCGCGGCGCCGAGCCCGGCCAGCTCGGCGGCGGTCGGCTCGGTGGCCTGCTGGCCGCCCGGCAGCAGGTTGAGGTGGACGCCGATCACCTCTTCCGGGTGCACGCGCCCCAGCTCGCGGGAGATCGCCGCGCCCCAGTCGCCGCCCTGGAGGCCGTACCGGTGGTAGCCGACGCGCCGCATCAGCTCGGCCCAGGCGTCGGCGATCCGCCCGGCCTCCCAGCCGGTGTCCGGCGCCGGTCCCGACAGGCCGAACCCGGGCACGCTCGGCACCACCAGGTGGAAGGCGTCGGCCGGGTCGCCGCCGTGCGCCACCGGATCGGTCAGCGGCCCGGCCACGTCGAGGAACTCGGCGATCGACCCCGGCCAGCCGTGGGTGATCAGCAGCGGGGTCGCGTCCGGCTCGGCGGAGCGGATGTGGGCGAAGTGCACGTTCGCGCCGTCGATGGTGGTGGTGAACTGCGGCCAGGCGTTCAGCTCCGCCTCGGCGGCCCGCCAGTCGTAGTCGTGGCGCCAATACCACACCAGCTCCCGCAGGTACTCCCGCTCCACCCCGTACGCCCAGCCGGCGCCGGCGGGCTGGTCCGGCCAGCGGGTCCGGTCCAGCCGGGCGTGCAGATCGTCGAGATCGCGCTGCGGGACGTCGAGGCGGAAGGGGCTCAGCAGGCTGGGGGCGCCGTCGTCGACGGGTGTGGAGGAGAGCACGGCCGGATGGTAGGCGCGGGGCCGGGCCCCGGTCGAAGGGTTTGCCGCGCGGCCGATGAGTTTCCGGCCCCGCGCCGGTCGACACAGATGACCGCGTTCCACGCGCCCAGGAGGTACCGATGGCCAGCGACGGATTCACCACGTGCCTGTGGTTCGACGACCAGGCCGAGGAGGCCGCCCACTACTACGTCTCGGTGTTCAAGGACTCCGACTCCCGCGTCGGCGAGATCACCCACTACCCCGAGGGCGGCCACCGCCCCGTCGGCACGGTGCTCACCGTCGACTTCACCGCCAACGGACAGAAGTTCGTCGGGCTCAACGGCGGACCGCAGTTCAAGTTCACCGAGGCGATCTCCTTCCAGATCACCTGCGAGAACCAGGAGGAGGTCGACCACTACTCGGAGCGGCTGACCGAGGACGGCGGCGAGCTGGGACCCTGCGGCTGGGTCAAGGACCGGTTCGGGGTGTCCTGGCAGGTGGTGCCGAGCCGGCTGCTGGAGATGTTCTCCGGCCCCGACCGGGCCGCGGCCGCCCGCGCCAACAAGGCGATGGAGTCGATGCGCAAACTGGACATCGCCGCCCTGGAGCGGGCCTTCGCCGGGGAGTGAGCCGGGCAGCGAGGTACGGACCCGCCCAGGGGAGCCGCCGAGGGTCTGGACGTTCCCTGCACCCCGCCGGGGACCGGCTCGCGGCCATGGCATGATCGAGCCCATGCGTGAACGTGTTGTGGCCGCGTGCGACGGGGCCTCGAAGGGCAATCCCGGCCCGGCGGCCTGGGCCTGGGTCGTCGCCGACGAGAGCGAGACCCCGGACCGCTGGGAGGCGGGCCCGCTGGGCCGGGCCACCAACAACGTCGCCGAACTCACCGCCCTGGAGCGGCTGCTGGCGGCGACCGACCCGGCGGTGCCGCTGGAGATCCGGATGGACTCCCAGTACGCGATGAAGGCCGTCACCACCTGGCTGCCCGGCTGGAAGCGCAACGGCTGGAAGACCTCGGCCGGCAAGCCGGTCGCCAACCAGGAACTGGTCGTGCGCATCGACGAACTGCTCGGCGGCCGCTCGGTGGAGTTCCGCTACGTACCGGCCCACCAGGTCGACGGCGACCGGCTCAACGACTGGGCGGACCGCGCCGCCAGCCACGCCGCCGTCGTCCAGGAGGCGGCGGGCAGCGCGCTGGGCTCGCCCGAGCCGCCGCCCGCCCCGGACGCCCCGGTCAAGGCCGCGCGCCGCAAAGCCCCCGCCGCCCGGAAGGGCGGCGGAGGCTCCGCGCGGACGATCAAGGCGAAGTTCGCCGGGCGCTGTCTGTGCGGACGCTCCTACGCGGCCGGTGAGGCCATCGCCAAGAACGACCAGGGCTGGGGCCACCCGGAGTGCCGCACGGCGGCGGCCGGGTAGCGGCGGCGCGCGTCACACCGCGCCGCGCCAGCCCCCGGTCTCCTGGCCGCGCCGCTCGATGAAGTGCTTGAAGCGCTCCAGGTCACCCTTGGTCTGCCGCTGCACGACGCCCAGCTTGTCACCCACCTTCTCGGCGACGCCGTCCGGGCGGAACTCCATCTGGAGCATCACCTTGGTGTGCCCGTCGTCGAGGCGGTGGAAGGTGACGACCCCCGCCTGCTCGGCCTCACCGGCGACCGTGGTCCACGCGACCCGCTCGTCCGGGATCTGCTCGGTGATCCGCGCGTCGAACTCGCGCCGGACGCCGTCGACCTTCGTCACCCAGTGCGTCAAGGTGCTGTCGCGCTGCTCGATGCGCTCGACCCCGCTCATGAACTCGGGGAACGACTCGAACTGGGTCCACTGGTTGTAGGCGGTGTGGACCGGCACGCCGACCTCGATGGATTCCTCGACCTGCGACATCAGGTACTGCCTCCTTCGGCCTTCGTCGGGTGGACGGCCCGGGTACCCGACGCCCGCGCGGCGAATCTTCTGATCGTCCGTCACCTCGCTGTTACCCTGCGGGTCATATGACCGTTTTGCGGTATTTAAGGGAGCGTGTATGAAAGTCGCCTGCGTCGGTGGCGGACCCGCCGGACTGTATCTGTCGATCCTGCTGAAACGGGACGATCCCGACCACGACGTCACCGTGTACGAACGCGACCCGGCGGGCTCCACCTACGGCTGGGGCGTCACCTACTGGCGCCCGCTGCTCGACCGGCTGCACCGCCACGACCCCGAGTCGGCCCGCGCCGTCGAGGCGCACTCGGTGACCTGGCGGGACGGTGTCGCCCACATCGGTGACCTGACGGTACGTCACCGGGGCGACACCGGCCACGGCATCGGCCGGCACCGGCTGCTGGAGATCCTCGCCGCCCGGGCCCGCGCGCTCGGTGTCCGGCTGGAGTACGGGCACGAGGTCACCGCCCCGGGCCAACTGCCCGCCGCCGACCTGGTGGTCGCGGCCGACGGCGCGGGCAGCGCCCTGCGCACCCGGCACGCCGGGCACTTCGGCACCGAGGTGCGCCCCGGGCGCAACCGTTACCTCTGGCTCGGCACCACCAAGGTCTTCGACGCCTTCACCTTCGCCTTCGTCGAGACCGCCCACGGCTGGATCTGGGCCTACGGCTACGGCTACGGCCCCGGCCACAGCACCTGCGTCGTCGAGTGCGCGCCCCAGACCTGGCGCGGCCTCGGCCTGGACGGGGCGGACGAGGGGGAGGGGCTGGTGCTGCTGGAGAAGCTCTTCGCCGGCCTCCTCGACGGCCATCCGCTCATCGCCCGCCCCGCGACCGGCGCCGGCGTCCTGCCGTGGCAGCCCTTCCGCACCCTCACCAACCGCGTCTGGTCGCACGGCGACCTGGTGCTGCTCGGCGACGCGGCCCACACCACCCACTACTCCGTCGGCGCCGGCACCACCCTGGCCCTGGAGGACGCCATGGCGCTGGCCGCCGCGCTGCGCGGGCGCCCCGCCGTGCCGGACGCCCTCGCCCGCTACGCGGCCGAACGCCGCGCCGCCCTGCTTCCGCTGCAGAGCGCCGCCCGGTACAGCGCCCGGTTCTACGAGCACCTGCCGCGCTACCTCGCCCTGCCGCCCGAGCAGATGTTCGCCCTGCTCGGCCAGCGCCACTCACCCCTGCTGCCGTACCTCCCGCCCCGCCTGTACTACCGGCTCGACCGGGCCGCCGGCCGGCTCGCGCCGCTGCGCCGGGCCAAACGCCGGCTCGGCCCGAAGCTGGCCCGCGCCGCCCAGACCAGGGCCCTCACCAGGGGCGGCGGATGACAGACTGACGTCATGGAAGAACGCGCATTCGACAGGTCGGGTCAGCACGCCTCCGTGATCGGACTCGGCACCTGGCAGCTGGGCGCCGACTGGGGCGACGTCGACGACAAGGAAGCCCTGGCGGTACTGGAGGCGGCGGCCGAGGCCGGCGTGACCTTCTTCGACACCGCCGACGTCTACGGCGACGGCCGCAGCGAGCAGACCATCGCCACGTTCATCAAGAGCCGCCCCGACCTCGGCATCACGGTCGCCACCAAGATGGGCCGCCGCGTCGAGCAGCTCCCGCACAACTACGTGCTGGACAACTTCCGCGCCTGGAACGACCGCTCCCGGCGCAACCTCGGCGTCGACACCCTCGACCTGGTCCAGCTGCACTGCCCGCCCACCCCGGTCTACTCGACCGACGAGGTGTTCGACGCCCTCGACACCCTGGTGGCCGAGGAGCGGATCAAGGCGTACGGCGTCAGCGTGGAGACCTGCGCCGAGGCGCTCACCGCGATCGCCCGGCCGGGCGTCGCCGGCGTGCAGATCATCCTGAACCCGTTCCGGATGAAGCCGCTGCGCGAGGTGCTCCCGGCGGCCCGCGAGGCCGGCGTCGGGATCATCGCCCGAGTGCCGCTCGCCTCCGGTCTGCTGTCCGGCAAGTACACCCGCGACACCGTCTTCGCCGCCGACGACCACCGCACCTTCAACCGGCACGGCGAGGCCTTCGACCAGGGCGAGACCTTTTCCGGCGTCGACTTCGCCACCGGCGTCGAGGCCGCCGCCGAGTTCGCCGCGCTGGCCCCCGAGGGGTACACCCCGGCCCAGCTGGCGCTGCGCTGGATCGTCCGGCAGCCCGGTGTGACCACGGTGATCCCCGGTGCCCGCTCGCCCGAGCAGGCCCGCGCCAACGCGGCGGCCGCCGCGCTGCCGGAGCTGTCCGACGCCACCCTCGCGGCGGTCACGGAGCTGTACGAGCGGCGGATCAAGGACCAGGTGGAGGGCCGCTGGTAGCCGGCCCCGGCCGGAGTACGGCACTCACGGCACCAGGTGCAGCTCCCGCTCCTGTTCCTGGTCGCCGGAGGCGGCGCCCTCGTCGTGGGTGGTGAACGCGCGGGCCAGTGTCTCGCTGGCCGCCGTCACCGCCTGCGGCGTGCCCTGCACGGTGACGGTCACCGGCTCGGTCAGCCGCGCGCCGGCCGGCGCTGCCGGGGCGGCGTCCGGGGCCGACGGGGAGCTGAAGGTGGCGGTGCGGACCGTCGCCCGGTCGTCCGCCGGAAGCTCGTCCGGGGCCCCGAACACGCCCTCCAGCGCGTGTACGACCGCCCGCGCGTCGTCGATCCCGCCGCCGCTGAGCGTCACGGTGAGCTGCGTGTCGGACATCCCTCACGACCTCCTTGAACGGTGCTTCGGTCGCCGTCCGTGTAACCGGGCCCGGACCTCCCAAACAGCACGTCACCGTGTCAGAAGCGGGTCTGAGTCGCAAGAACCCGGGAAGCTGTCAGTCACATCCTGACAACCGGGAGGACCAGTGGCGGACGCGGACGCGGGCGCGACGACAGACATGACCAGGCGCCGGGGGCGGGACGAGACCGAGGAGGAGCGCGCCGACCGGATGTGGACGGAGCTCATCCAGGAGGTCCGCGTCGCGCAGATGGGCGTGCAGATCCTGTTCGGCTTCCTGCTCACGGTCGTCTTCCAGCCCAAGTACGAGGAACTGTCGGAGGCGGACCAGACCATCTACCTGGTCACCGTGGTACTCGGCGCCGTCACCACCGGCGCGCTGATCGGACCGGTCTCCCTGCACCGGCTCGTCTCCGGGCGGCGGGTCAAGCCCCAGGCCGTGCGCTGGGCCTCCCGGCTCACGCTGCTCGGCCTGGTGCTGCTGCTCGCGACGACGACCGCGTCCCTGCTGCTGATCCTGCGCGTCGCCACGCACGACGGCTTCGTGCCCTGGCTGGTCGCGGGCGTCGTCGCCTGGTACCTGCTGTGCTGGTTCGTGCTGCCGCTGTGGACGCGGTACCGCCACACCTCGGACTGACCCCCGGCTCAGCCCGCGTCGATGACCTCCGCCAGGAAGTCGTCGACGCGGAACTCCTCGCGGCCCGGCGCCACGACGGCGTGCGTCTCCCGCAGGAAGGCCGAGACGGCCGGCGCCCAGGCGAACACCACGGCGTGATGGCGGTCCCCGTCGGCGCGGGGATCGCCCAGGAACTCCAGGCGCAGCTCGTCCAGCCCCTCCGTCGACACCGGCCGCAGCCGTACGTCGCCGATCCCGACCGGGCGCAGCAGGCCCTCGGCGACCATCTCCCGGTCCAGCGCCCAGCGGGCCAGCACGTGGCCGTCATGGCTGAAGGTCAGGGTCAGCGCGAACGGGTCCGCGGCGTCGTACCCCAGGTGGGCGAAGACGGGACAGCGCTCCGCCTCGCCCGCCTGGAGCTGTACGACGAGCGTGTGGTGCACGAGGGAGTTCACGAAGGGGCCTCCGGAAAGGAACATGCTGGAACTGTCCGTGTACCCCCGCCCCGGGCAGCATGCTCCGTCGTCCGGGTGATTGCTCAGGAGCCGCCCAGCGCCGCGCGCAGGGCCGGCAGCAGGGTCTTCTCGGACCAGTCCAGGAAGGCCGGCTGGGACTCGCCGCCGATCTGCACCAGCGCGATCTCGGTGAACCCGGCCTCGGCGTAGGGGCGCACCGCCTCGACGAAGGCGTCCGGGTCGTCGCCGCACGGGATGGACCCGGCGACGTCGTCCGGTGTGACGAACTGGGTGGCCGCCGCGAAGGAATCCGGGTGCGGCAGCTCGGAGTTGACCTTCCAGCCCAGGCCGAACCAGCGGAACTGGTCGTGCGCGCGCCGGATCGCGGTCTCCCGGTCCGGGTCGTAGCACACCGGCAGCTGGCCCACCCGCGGCTTGCCCGCGCCGCCGTGCCGGTCGAAGGCGGCCAGCAGGTCCGGCTTCGGCTCGGTGGCGATCACCAGGTCGGCGAACCGGCCCGCCAGCGCGCAGGACCGCTCGCCGGAGACGGCCATGCCGATGGGCGGCGGGCTGTCGGGCAGGTCCCACAGCTTGGCGGACTCCACGTCGAAGTGCTTGCCGCGGTAGTTGACGTGGCCGCCGTCGAACAGCGCCCGGATGATCTCCACGGCCTCCTGGAACATCTCGTGCCGTACGTCGGCGGTCGGCCAGCGCCGGCCCACCACGTGCTCGTTGAGGTTCTCGCCCGAGCCCAGCCCCAGCCGGAACCGTCCCTCGGACAGCTCCTGCATGGTCGCCGCCTTCTGCGCGACCACCGCCGGGTGGTACCGCATCGTCGGACACGTCACGTACGTCATCAGCGGGATGCGCCGGGTCGCCTGAGCCGCCGCGCCCAGCAGGCTCCACGCGTAGGGGGAGTGTCCCTGGGAGCGCAGCCACGGGAAGTAGTGGTCCGAGGTGACCGAGAAGTCGAACCCCGCCTCCTCGGCCCGCACCAGATGGCCGACCAGTTCCCGCGGGCCGGCGTGTTCGGTCATCATCGTGTATCCGATTTGCACCATAACCGCCGGGTCCCCTGCCGGGCCGGGTGAAAACGGCCCGGCAGCGGACCCGGCGGGCGCGGCCCTCAGACCAGTGCGAACCGGGCCGACCAGGCCGCCATGTCGGTGGCCGTCGCGTTGCCCCCGCACACCACGAGCCCCAGCCGGGCCCCGTCGCCCACCCGCTCCACAACCCGCCGGGCGGCGGGCAGCAGACAGCCGGCGGCCGGCTCGGTCCACAGCTTCGCGTGCTCGGCCAGCTCCAGCGACCCCCGCACGGCGTCCCGGTCGGACACCACCAGCACCTCGTGGACCAGCGCGGACACATGGTCGTAGGTCAGCCGCGAGACGGCCGGGGCGCTGAGTGTGGAGACGATCGACGACACCTCGACGGGCAGCGGACCGCCCGCCGCCAGCGCCCGCGACATCGCCTCGGCGCCCTCCGTCTCCACACCCCACACCCGTACGTCCGGCCGCGCGGCCCGCAGCGCCGCCGCCACCCCGGCGATCAGCCCGCCGCCCCCGATGCTCACCAGGACGTCGGTGAGGTCACCGGCGTCGGCGGCGAACTCCAGGCCGACGGTGCCCTGCCCGGCGACCACCACGGGGTCGTCGAACGGGTGCACCGTGGTCAGGCCCTCCTCGCCCAGCCGGGCCGCCAGCGCGAACGCCTCGGCCATGCCGTCCGTCAGCCGCACCGAGGCGCCCGCGTCCTCGGCGATCCGCACCGAACGCGCGGGCGCCGAACGCGGCATCACCACGGTGGCCTTCACCTCGAGGTCGGCGGCCATCACCGCCAGCGCGATGCCGTGGTTGCCGCCGCTGACCGCGACCACCCCGGCGGCCCGCTCCGCCTCGCTCAGCGACAGCAGCTTGGCCACCGCGCCGCGCGCCTTGAACGAGCCGGTGCGCTGGAGCAGCTCCAGCTTGGCGGTGACCGGGACGCCGAGCAGTGCGGACAGCCCGGGACTCGGCACCGTCGGCGTGCGCAGGACATGCCCGGCGATCCGCGCCGCGGCGGCTTCGATCTCTTCGGTACCGATCAAGCTCAAGGAAGTGCCTTTCAGTGCTGCTGCGCCTTCTGCGGGGTCGTCTCGCTGGGCCGGACCACAACGTACCCCTGCCCCTGGAGCATCAGCTGTACGGCCTCCCCGGAGCCGCCGCGCAGCATGGAGCCGATCGACTGCGAGCGGTGCAGGGAGGTCTGGAGGCCGGCCGTCCAGCCGACCACCGCGTCCGTGTCGACGTACACCGGGTACTGCGCGGCGACCGGGATGACCAGCGGGGTGCCCTCGCACACCAGGCCCAGCCGGCCCTGGCCGGTGAAGACGCTGTTGAACAGGCCGCCGCCGCTGATGCCGGCGCCCTTCACGGTGGCGATGCGGTATGCCAACGAGGCGTCGAAGCACAGCACGTTGCGGCCGTTGACGGTGAACTCGTCGCCCTGGTCCACCTCCACGACGAAGCAGTTCTGCGCCTCGTGGGCGAACCACGCCTCGCCCTGGCCGCGCACCGCCATCAGCGGCAGGCCCTCGCCGGTGACCGCGCGCTTGAGCATGCCGCCCACGCCCTGGCCCTTGCGCTCGAACTGGAGGCTGCCGCGGTAGGCGACCATCGCGCCCTGCCGGGCGAGCATCTCGCCGTTCACCGTGTACCGGATGCATTTGGAGTTCTCGACGGTCATGCCCGGTGCCTGCGCGGGCTGGACCATGTGCTCACTGGAAAAGAGGTCACCCTTCATGCGGGCATCCTGTCCCGGACCGGACCCCTCCGCCAAGATCGGGGCGAGATCGGAGCCGGATCGGGATCAATCTGGGTCAGCCACCGAACAACTGGGTCCAGTAGGTGCCCGCCCGGCCGCCGCCGGCCAGCCCGACGCCGATGTGGGTGAACTCGGGTTTCAGGATGTTGGCGCGGTGCCCCGGGCTGTTCATCCAGCCCTCCACCACCGCGCCCGGCGAACGCTGGCCGCAGGCGATGTTCTCGCCGATCGTGCCCCGCGCGGCGCCGGCGGCGCCGGCCCGGTCGCGGGGGCCGCCGCCGTCGGGGGAGGTGTGGGAGTAGAAGTCCCGGGCCACCATGTCGGCGCTGTGCGCCTGCGCCGCGGCGGTGAGCACGGAATCGGCGGCCAGCGGGCGCAGTCCGGCCGCGGCGCGCTCCCGGTTGGTGCGGTCGACGACCTCGGCGGCGGTCCGGGCCAGCCCGGCGGCGGTCAGCGGCGAGGCCCACAGCGCGGTCCAGTAGGTGTCGCCGGAGGGCCCGCCGGCCACCTGGGCCAGGCCGGCGTGGGTGTGCGCCGGGTCGCACAGGATGCTGCGGGTGCTCTCGCTCTCCAGGCAGTACCCGACGAACTCGCCCGTGGTGCGCGGTCCGGACACCAGATGCTCGCCCACGGACAGATACGCGTATCCAGCGGTCAGGGCGCGCTGGTAGACGGAGATCCCGTCCCGGGTCTGCACGCTCAGGGTGCCCGCCGCGGCCATCGCGGCGGCGTGCGCGCGGGCCGCACTGGTCAGCCGGGCGTCGAGGGCGACGGGCGGGGAACCGGCGGCGGCGCGGGCGGCGTTGACCGCCCGCAGCAGGTCGCCGTCACCGCTCGGGCCGGCACCGGGGTCCGCGGGGCTGTCGTCGACGACGTCCACGCCGAAGTCCCGGGCCAGCCCGGCCAGTCCGTCCGCGTAGCCCTGCCCCAGGGCCCGCAGCTTCCAGCCGGCGCCGCGCCGGTAGAACTCGGCGAGCAGCAGCACCGTCTCGCGCCCCGGGCGCGGCGGGGTGAACCGGGCCAGGGCGCGGCCGTCCGGGCCCGTGACGCGCAGCGTGGGGGAGGGCAGCGCGCTCAGCGCGGTGTCCGGGGCGGCGGCGCTGACGGCGACCGTCACCCGGGCCGCGCCCGGCCGCAGCCCGCCCGGGTCGACGGTGAGCGTGCCGTCGCGCAGCCGGGCGCCGGGGGCGTCCGGCTGGTTGTAGAAGACGAAGTCGCCGTCGCCGGCGACCTTGCCGCCGTCGCCGGTGACGAGCGCGGACACGTCGAAATCCTCCGGTACCCGCACCTGGACGGGACCGGCCGGCAGGGCGACGTTCCCGCCCGGGACCAACTCCTGCATGGCACCGCCCTGTCGTCAGGCTCGCGCTCCGATGGGGGCGCAGGGAGAACGGGCGGGACGGCACGGGGGTTCCCGACCGGGCGGCATCACCCCCGCAACGAGCGGGCCCAGTCCGCCGGCACCCGGCCCGCCGGGCCGGGGGACGGCTGGTCCGCCGGATGGCCGGCCGGCGGGGCGAGGGCCGGTCCGTCCTCGCGCAGGCGATCTGCGGCGTAGTCCCAGAACCAGTCCTCGCCGGGTTCGTAGCTCTGCACCACCGGGTGCCCGGAAGCCCGGAAGTGCGCGGTGGCGTGCTGCCCGGGTGAGCTGTCGCAGCAGCCCACGTGGCCGCAGGCGGCGCAGCGCCGCAGGTGGAACCACCAGCCGCCGGCCGCGTCGCACTCGACGCACCCCGCGCCGCTCGGCGGCACGGAGGGATCGAACGCCTGGTCGTCGTGGACGTCACTCATGCCGGCTCCTCGGTCGTCGGTTCCGGCTCTGCCGCGCTGAGCGGCAGGAGCACCTGGAAGCGGGTGTCGCCCGGCCGGGAGTCCACCTGGAGGCTGCCGTGGTGCTTGTTGACCACGATCCGCCAGGAGATGTCCAGGCCGAGCCCGGTGCCCTCACCCACCGGCTTGGTGGTGAAGAACGGGTCGAAGATGCGGTCCCGGATCTCCGCCGGCACCCCCGGCCCGGTGTCGCGGAACTCCACCAGCAGCCGGTCGTGGTCACGGGCCGTGCGCACGGTCAGCGTCCCGTCGCCGCCCCCGTCGTTGATCGCGGACACCGCGTTGTCGATCAGGTTGGTCCACACCTGGTTCAGCTCCGCCGGGTAGGCGGGCACGCCCGGGAGCGTGCGGTCGTACTCCTTGACCACCTTGATCCGCGGGCCGGTCTTGCCGGACAGCATCAGCAGGGTGGAGTCGAGGAGTTCGTGCACGTCGGCGACCCGGTAGGGGGCGCGGTCCAGCTGGGAGTACTGCTTGGCGGCGTTCACCAGGTGCGAGATCCGGGCCGTGGAGTCCCCGATCTCGTTCATCAGCAACTCGGTCTCGACCGTGTAGTTGAGCCAGCCCACCGCGTTCGGCAGGATCTCCGCGCCGACGGCCGCCGCGACCTGGTCCAGCCACTCGGTGTCCAGGCCGGCCTGGACGAAGGTCGGCGCCAGCTGCCAGCCGTTGTGGATGCCGTTCTCGTCCAGCCAGTCGGTGACCGCGTCCTCCCGGTCGGCGGCCTCCATCGGGCTCAGCGCGGGCGCCTTGGCGACCCGCTCGGCCGTGCGTTCCTGGATGTCGATCAGTGCGGCCAGCGACTCCTGGGAGAACGGTCCCCCGGCGATCACCGCGAGCTTGTGCCGCATCTTCGCCACCCGCTCGCGCAGCGCGGCGGTGGCTCGCACCGCCGCCGCGGCCGGGTTGTTCAGCTCGTGGGTGAGCCCGGCGGACAACGAGCCGAGCGCCAGCAGCCGTTCCCGCTGCCCGACCGCCCGCTGGCTGTTCTTCGACCCGAAGAACAGCCCCTCCAGCAGATGCACCGCCATCGGGAACCACTCCTGCATGATGCTCGCGAAGGTGTCCGCGGGCAGCACGAAGAACCGGGTCGGCTCGGTCACGCGCAGCGAGTTGTTGTAGGTCTGCGGCACCCGGTCCCCGAGATACGCCTGCATCGCCCCGGCGTACACCCCGGGGCGGGCGGCCCGGTTGGTCTCCACCTCGTCCCCGCCGACCCGGCGGGACAGCACCACGGTGCCCTCCAGCAGCACGTAGAAGCAGGTGGCGGGGGAGCCCTCGGCGTACACCGGGCCGGGTTCGAACAGCTCCACCCGGCCCTCCGCGCACAGCCGGCCGAGCTGCTCGGGGGTCAGCTTCTCGAACAGGAACAGCGCCCCGATCTCACCGGGGCTGCACGGCATCGGACGGCCGCTCACGACTGCTCCAGATACCGGTGGACGAGCATCACGGCCATGGCTCCCTCTCCTACGGCGGACGCGACCCGCTTGGCGGACTCGGCGCGGGCGTCGCCCGCCACGAACACGCCTGGGACGCTGGTCTCCAGGTGGTACGGCGGCCGGTCCAGCTCCCAGCCGGCCGGCGGCCGGCCGTCGGCGCCGAGGTCCGGCCCGGCCAGGATGAACCCGCGGTCGTCGCGCGCCACCGTGCCGTCCAGCCAGTCGGTCAGCGGAGCCGCGCCGATGAACACGAACAGCCACTGCGCGTCGACCAGTTCACGCTGCCCGGACTCCGCGTCGCGCAGCGTGAGCCGCTCCAGCCGGCCGTCGCCGTGCGCGGACTCGACGACCGTGCCGCAGCGCACCACGATGTTGGGGGTCTGCTCGATCTGCTGGATCAGGTAGTGCGACATCGACGCGGCCAGCGACGGGCCGCGCACCAGCAGCGTCACCGACTTGGCGCCCCGGGCCAGGTACATCGCGGCCTGTCCGGCCGAGTTGGCGCCGCCGACGATGTACACGTCGTGGCCCTGGCAGCCGGCCGCCTCGGTCAGCGCCGAGCCGTAGAAGACGCCGCAGCCGGCCAGGTCCGCGGTGCCGGGGGCGGCCAGCTCCCGGTAGGAGACGCCGGTCGCCAGGATCACGCTGTGCGCGGCCAGCGCCGAGCCGTCGGAGAACCGTACGGTCCGCGCCGACCCGTTGACCTCCAGGCCGGTCACCTCGCGCGCGGTGAGGATCTCGGCGCCGAACTTGGTGGCCTGCCGCCGGGCCCGGTCGGTGAGCTGGGCGCCGGAGACGCCGTCCGGGAAGCCGAGGTAGTTCTCGATCCGGCTGGACTGCCCGGCCTGGCCGCCGGTCGCCGACCGCTCCACCAGGACCGTGCGCAGCCCCTCGGAGGCGCCGTACACGGCCGCGCCGAGGCCGGCCGGGCCGCCGCCGATCACCACCAGGTCGTAGAAGTCGGCGGCCGGCGTCGTCGCCAGGCCGACCCGGGCGGCGAGGTCGGTGGCCTCGGGCTCGACCAGCGCGGTCCCGTCCGGGGTGATCACCACCGGCAGCCGCTGCCCGTCCTGCCCCGCGGCCGACAGCAGTCGCCGTCCCTCCGGTTCGTCGGCGGAGTACCACCGGTAGGGCACCTGGTTGCGGGCCAGGAACTCGCGGACCTCGGAGCAGCGGGCCGAGAAGCGGTGGCCGACGACCTTGGTGCTGGGCACCGGCTTGTGGTCGTCGGCCCGCCAGGCGGCGAGCAGGTCGTCCAGGACCGGATAGAGCTTCTCCTCCGGCGGGTCCCACGGCTTGAGCAGGTAGTGGTCCAGGTCGACCACGTTGATCGCGTCGATGGCCGCGTTGGTGTCGGCGTACGCGGTCAGCAGCACCCGCCGGGCCGCCGGATAGACGTCCATCGCCTGTTCGAGAAACTCGATGCCGTTCATCCGGGGCATCCGGTAGTCGGCGAGAATCACGGCGACCAGGTCGCCGCGGAGTTTCAGTTCGCGCAGCGCCTGGAGCGCGGACTCCCCGGACTCCGCGCGCACGATGCGGTGCGCGGCGCCGTAGCGCCGCCGCAGGTCGCGGGCGACGGCCCGGGACACCCCCGGGTCGTCGTCCACGGTCATGATTACACCTGCGGTGGGTTTGGAAGGGGCCATACGACGACCCTAACGGCGCAGGGAGGGGCAGGCCACGGCAATAGTGGTCCATACACGGACCGCGCGGGAGCGCCTGCGGGGCACAGCAAGGGCAAGGGCAAGGCGGCGCGATCGATCACCGACCAGCACCGCGACAGCCTCACGGCCGCGGAGCAGCACGGGCCGTGGCCGTGGGGCGGGGCGTACAAGGACACGGGCAGCGCCTCCGAGTTCGCGAGGAAGCCGTCGTGGTGTTCGCGGAGTACCGGCCGGTGCCGGAATCTCCGTGGCCCGCCCCGTCGAGAACCCCTGTACGGGCCTGTGGTGGACGGCTGACCCCGCCACGGAATTCGGCGGTGACCCCGGGTGGATCGTCGTCGCGGGCCCCAGCGCGGGCGACCGCGAAGGGCAGGGCGGGGAAGTCCTCTCTCGCCGACGGGTTGGTGCGCCGGATACGTACCGACCAGCAGGACAAACTGAAGGTGGCCGTGGTTGCGGTCGATCCGTCCCGGCGCACCGCCGACCGGCGTGGGCCGACGCCTCGCCGAACCGGCCGGTCCATGGGCAGCATGCGCGGAGGGGCCGGACAGGGTCAGTCGGCGGTGGTGCGGCGGGTCGTGGAGGAGGCGTCGGAACGGTCAGGGGGCTTTGGCGCACGGGACCCGGATCCGCCCTCGGCCCGGTCGCCGCCTCGCGGGCTCAGGGCACGGGCGCCGACGGCCACGCACAGCACCAGCAGCGCGGGCACCGCGAGGGCCGTGGGCAACCCGGTCACCGTGCTCACCGAGCCGACCACGATGGGCCCGACCAGGAAGCCCGCGTAACCAAGGCTGACCACCAGGGAGAGCGCTGCTCCGGCCCGCGCCGGGTCGCGCTGACCGGCCGCCGAGTACACCTGCGGGGCGATGCACGACATGCCGGCGCCCATACAGGCGAAGCCGATGGCCCCGGCCACCGGGTGCCCGATCAGCAGGGCCGCGAGCATGCCCACGGACGCCAGGACGGCGCTCGCCCGTACCAGTGGCACCGGCTGGAAGCGGGCCGCCAGCCGATCGCCGAGGAGCCGGCCCGCCGTCATCGCGATGGAGAACGCGGCGAACGCGGTGGCCGCGGTGGCCGCTGAACTGCCGAGGCTCTCGTGCATGTACACCGCGCTCCAGTCGGCCGCGGTGCCCTCCCCGACCAGCGCGCACATGGCGAGGGCGCCCAGGAAGAGCAGGTCGAGGGAGACGACGGAGCCCTTGGCGTGCGGTCCGGTGCGCCGGGTGCCGGCCGGGTCGGGCGGCACCGGCCGGTCCTCGGGCAGCGCCCACAGCGCGGACCATCCGGCGAGCACCAGCACGCCGACGCCCACCGTGATGAAGGTGACGTCGGGGCCGACGTCCTGACGGGCCAGCAGACCGCCGACGGCCGCACCGAGGAAGCCGCCGATGCTGTACACGGCGTGAAAGGACGACATGATGGGACGCCCGTACGCCACCTGCACCTGGACGGCGTTGGCGTTCATCGCGATGTTCAGGGTGCCGTGCGTCAGACCGAACAGGAACAGCGTGACGTTCAGCCCGGCCAGGGAGTCGACATAGGCGGGCGGCACCAGCAGTACACCTTCCAGTACCGCGGTGGGGACCATCACTCGGGTGCTGCCGAAACGGTCCGCCAGTCGGCCCAGGACCAGCATGCCGGCTATCGCACCCACCGCGAACGCCATCAGCGCCAGGCTGAACTGGCCGTCGCCGAGGTCGAGATGGCTTTTCACCGCGGGGATACGGCTGGTCCAGGTGCCCAGTGCGGTACCGAACAACAGGAAGAGCAACGACGTCGCGACTCGGCCTCTCACGAGGGTGCGACGGTCGCGTACTTCGGCCTTCACGGCATACCTCCCTGTTGGGCAGACCGCCAACGGTCCGGGACAGCGTCAAGGTACATTCCGGTATGCCTTTTCGAACGGTCTGACCTGCTTAAGTGACCTAGTCCGGCCATCATTTCGGTGCTCCTTCGCAAGTTTCGTTCGCAATACTCTGGGAACGCTTCCGCAGTCCGATCACCAAGCGTTGCGCAGCCTGAATATCGACCACGCTCAGTGGTCTGCTTTTATGGCGCGATCCGTCCAGTGCTCCAGTCGTCACCCGGGAGGCCCCGCTACGCTCCATTCCCGCGTCACCTGGAGGGCGGACGATTGCGCATCATCGAGTGTCACTTCGAGTTCACCGGGTTCGACGACCAGCTGGTGAAGGCCGGAACCTCGGTCTATCTGTGGAACCTCGTCCGGCAATTCAAGGCCGCCGGGCACGACACCGGGGCGGTGACCGCCGCACACGGTCTCCTGGACGTCATCGGCGAAGAACACACCGTCACCGAACTCGACTGGCAGTTCGCCGGCCGGATACCCGTACGCCTTGATCCCGCCCGGTGGCCCGGATTCCCCGAGACGGTCACCCTGGACGTCACCGCACGCGCCCACCGCATCACCGTGGACGGTATCGACATCGTGCTGCTGAGCGGGGACCTGCTCGACAACCACTCCGACACCCTCTATCCGCCGCGCGAACTCGAAGGCCGAAGCCTGGACTTCCTCAAGCCGCTGGTGTTCCAGGTGGTGGCGGCCCGCTATGTGCGCGAGCAGGTCCCCGAGGGCACGGTCGTCCATCTGCACGAGCCCTTCTACCACTATCTCCTGCCCGGCCTGCTCGCCGGCCACGGCTTCCACGTCGTCTCCACCGTGCAGACCAACATGGCGGTCAACACCAAGGTGTACGGCCCCGAAGTACGCGGTGTGCTCAAGAGCCAGGGTGCGGACGCGTCGGTCGCCGACGGGCTGGCCGACCCGCCGCTCGACGCGCCCCTGGAACGCGCGATGCGGGCCTGTCTGCCTCGAACGCTTCTCTACCACGACTATCCGGAGCGGCCGGGGCACGACTACATCACCATGCTGGGACTGGTCGTGCGGTCGGTGGCCGCGATGGACTTCCTCTCCGAGGGACAGCTCGACCACATGCTGACCCAGGCGGAGACACCGTTCGAGCTGCTTTTCCGACAGCTGGCCGTGCGCCGGGAGCTGCGGGCGCGCGAACATCTGCTGGTGGTCGGCGGCTGCGCGATCGGTGACGAGTGGCTGGCCGTACGGCGGGACGACGAGGTCCGCGAGCGGACGCTTGCCGGGCTGGGACTGGATGCGGGACTGCCGACGATCTACCACAACGCGCGCTACTCCGTGCAGCACAAGGGCCAGCAGGAGCTGTTCAAGGGGGTCCGGGGGCTGCTCGACGAGGGCGGGCGCTGCAATGTGCTCTTCCACTGCCTGGCACCGCGCCCGCCGCGCGACCCCGACCTCGCGGGACTGGTCGAGGCGCACCCGAAGCTGGTGCGGATCGAGACCGGGCCGATGAGCAACGCCCAGATCAAGGACTGGGCCGTGGCGAGCGACTTCTGCGTCTTCCCGTCCAAGTTCGAGATGGACACCTTCCTGATGGCGATGGGAGAGGCGATGGCGAGCGGGTGCGTACCCGTCGCCACGGCCCAACGCGGCATGCGCCACTTCCGGCACTCCTTCGACCTCGACGACCCCGGGGCGACCGGGCTGGCACTGCCGCGCTCGTTCCGAGTGGACGACCCGCTGCTGACGGAGGCGGTCCACACCGGGCTGGCCCGGATGCTGGACCTGTGGCACCACGACCCCCAGCGCGTCGAGGCGCTGCGGGCACGAGCGACGCAGACCGCCCGGAGCTTCACCTGGAAGGCCGCCGCCGAGCGGTTCCTCGCGGTGTTCGCCGCATGCGCGGCCGGCACCCCGCCGGTGGACGCCGTGCCCGGGGGACGCGACCTGGTCCGCGCGGGCGCGGCCGGCGCCACGCCGTTCGACGCCGGACACGGCAGCGCGCGGCGCACCCGGGACCACGGGGTGGACGTGCGATGGCACGCGCCGCACGCGAGCCGGGTCGAACTGGTGCCGGCCGACCCGGACGACGAGGTCACCGTGCTGACCCGGGGCAGCGAGGAATTCACCGGGAAGGTGAAGGGACCCTTCGTCGGCCACACCCTCGCCGTCCTCGTGACCGGACCCGACGGACGCTCGGCCTGGTCGGAGGTCACCCTGCCGGCTTCCGACTGAGCGGCCCCAAGTCACCCCAGGGTGAGACTCGCCCCGACCTTCTCCAGGATCTGCTCCCCGGCGATCACCGGGCTCATCCCGGCCCCGCCGCCCGCCGGGGCAGCCAGCGGTACCACCTCGGTGTCGGGGTCGGTCTCGAAGAAGTAGACCAGGGAGACGAGTTCCTCGTCGGGGGCCAAGTCGCTGGGCGCGAGCACCCGGTGCCGCAGGGAGCGCCACCGGCCGTCCGTCCAGAGATTCATCAGGTCACCGAGGTTGACGACCAGGGTGCCCGCCTCGAAGGGCGGCTGGAACCAGCCGTCCGCCTCGTTCCAGACCTCCAGCCCGCCGACCCCCTGCTGACGGTCGAGGAGGCTGAGCGTGCCGAAGTCGGTGTGCGGACCGACTCGCATCTGTCCCTGCGCCACACCGCCGACCGTCCGCAGCGAGGGGTACCAGTTGACGTTCTGGGTCCAGGTCGCCCGCTGCGAGCGCGAGGTGAAGAACTCCTCCGGCAGGCCGAGGACCGCGGCGAGGACGGTGAGCACCTCGTGGGCGACCCGCGTCATGTGTCCGGTGTACTCCAGCACCGTGTCCCGCAGCGCCGGCTGCTGCCGCGGCCACTTGTTGCGGGGGTAGTACCGGGCGTCGAACGACGAGTCGCCCGTGGTGTGGGAGGGCCCCACGTGGTAAGCCTCGTGCAGGTCGGGGGTGCCGGCCTGGCCGTCGACGGCGCCGACGTCGAGCGCGCCCAGGCCCCGCCAGCCGTTGTCGTAGGGGCGGCTGACGGCGTACTGCCGTTTGGTCTCGGCGGGCAGGGCGAAGAACTCCCTTCCCCGGGCGCGCGTCCGGTCGGTGAGGTCCTGCGGGATTCCGTGGCCGCGCAGGAGGAAGAGGCCGGTTTCGCGCAGCGCGGTGTCCAGCGCCGCCGCGGTCCCGGCGCGGTCGTCCGCGTCCGCGGCCTGCCACTCGGTCAGGTCCAGAATGGGGATGTCACGAGACATGGCTGTCTGCCCTTCGTTCGTGCGGTGTGTGCCGGGAGCCCGCTTCGGCCGGCGGTGTGAACCGCCGGACGTCACCGATGGGCTCCGCGGAGGGCCCCCAGCTCAGCGCGGGGATATGGGCGTTGACGAGTTCACCGTCCTCGCGCAGGACCGCGGACGACGGGTGGTACATGTGCAGCAGCGGGTCGTGGTAGTGGTCGAAGGCGGAGTTGATGTCCATGCGGTAGGCGAAGTCGTTGTCCTCGCCGCCCCAGCCCTCGAAGCGCTCGTCCATCCCGCCGATCCGGTGGAAGGCGCTCGTACGGACCCAGACGCAGCAGCCGGGCGGCCGGCGCAGCACGAAGGCCCGCAGATGCTCGGCGTCCACCTGCGGGGCGCGCCGCCGCAACCGCTCCACGACCGCCCAGCGGGTGGCGGACTCGTCGAGGCACCACATGTCACGGTAGCTGAGGTGGCCCATGGTGCCGGGGCGGTGGAAGCGGGCCACGTTCCGCGCGACGAAGTCGCGGTCGACCAGGGCGTCCGCGTCCAGGACACAGAGGATCTCGGCCTGTCCCGGAACGTTGACCGCGCCCACGTTCACCGCCCAGGACTTGTTGAAGTCGCCGGGCTTGCGCGCGAAGAGGTAGTGGTCGGCGCGGGGCTCGACGCTGTCGCGCCAGCGCGGCTCGTCGTCCGTCTCCACCACCACGACCTGGTAGAAGGAGCGCGGCACGGACTGATCGCGCAGGGCGAGCAGACAGGCCAGCAGATTGCGCAGGCGCAGCCCCGTTCCCCGGTCGCGAAACGGCACCACGACCCGCACCCGGGGCGCGTCGCCGGGCGCGAGCCGCTCGCCCGTCGGCAGGGAGCACAGCCACTCGGGACCGATGGCGGCCCGGCCGGTGCCGTCGTAGTGACGGCCGAGCTGGTAGCCCAGACGGGAGTTGGACTCCGCCGCCCAGCCCCGCGCGAAGAGCGTGTCGAGGGCCGGTCTGCCTCCCTCGGCGGCGAGTTCGACGAGCCGCGTGTGCAGGGCGACGTGCAGGGCCGGGACGGCGGGCCGTGTCCTGAGTTCGCCGACCAGGCCGACGACCGCCTCGTCGCCGGTCCGCTCGGCCGCTTCCAGCACCTCCTGGCGGTACGGCAGCCCGCGTTCCCAGTAGAAGATGCTGGCCTCGCGGGCCTGCGGGTCGAAGTGCACGGCCAGCGTGGTGACGACGGCCGCGGCCAGGAGGTCCGGATCGGTGGGGGTCAGCGTGGGCACGGTCGTCCTTCCGTTGGTCGAACCGGACAGGGGCGGGACGGCGGACACGGTGGCCGGCGCTCCCGCCGCGGCGGGGTTCACCGGTCCCACCACCGCACGCCGTCCGCCGTACAGCGCCGCGCGGCCGTACCCCGCTCGTACGGCAGACGTCCGTCGGGCATGCGGACCACCTCGACGTACAGTCCGATGGCGGTACGGACGTACACCCAGCGGTCGCCGGCCAGGGGCCCGTCCCGGATGGTCTCGGGGGCGCCGAGCACCGTGCAGCCCGGCTGCGCGGCCAGATACGCGGCCGCCGCGTCGACGTCGTCCACGTACAGCGCGAGGTGGTTGCCGCCCACGTCGCTGTTGCGGGGCCAGTCCCGCCGGCCGCCGGGGAAGCCGTTCAGCTCCACCGAGTCGGTGGGACCCAGGCGCAGCGCGACCTGGTGCAGGGTGCCCTGCGCGGGCACGCCCAAGGACCGCGCCAGGCCGGGGTCGGTGAGATCGGCCGTGGTGCGGTAGAGACGTTCGGCGCCCAGGACACCGGTGAAGAAGTCCTCCGCCGCGTCGAGGTCCGCGACCGTGCACGCCAGGTGGTCGACATTGCGGACGCCGGGCAGCGCGGCGGCCGGGGCGGAGCCGTCGGCACGGTTGTGCCACCGGTCGCACGGACCGAAGCGGCGCGCCGGGGTGTGCCGTTCATACGGCAGGTCCGCGGGTACCGCGCGCAGCTCCAGGGGCATGCCCCAGGGCGTGGTCACCCGCACCCAGCGCGTTCCCGCCGCGGGATGTTCCGGGGGCATCGTCCGTACCGGGCCGTAGGGATGCCACGGTCCGCGCTCGCGCACGGCCGCCACGGCGGCGTCGACGTCGGTGACGTACAGGCCCAGGTGGGTGCTGCCCACGTCGTGCGGGCGCGGGGGTGCGGCGCGGTGATCGGGCGAACCGTAGGCGAACAGCTCGAAGTTGGTGGTCGGTCCGAGGCGGACCAGGGCTATCTCCGTGACGGCCCGGGGATGGACGTCGAGGTGCTCGCGCATCCAGTCGTCGGCGTGGCGCAGCGGGGGCAGCCGGTAGACGAGCTCACCGCCCAGCACCCGCACCGTGAAGTCGACCGCCTCGTCGAGGTCCGGCACGGTCAGGGCCATGTGGTCGACCCGGCGCGCGGTGGGCACCCCCTGGGTCGCGGGGGCCGGGGCGGCGGCGTCGGAGGTGTCGCGCTTCGTCGTCACGCGCTGCTCCTCGGGGTCGTGGGACCGGTGGGGGCCGTGGGGGTGTGCGGATCGGGGCTCCCGGCTGTCGTCGCCGTGCGGGGCCGGCCACCGCTCTCCGGCGTCCGGATGTGCCGGTCGATCAGCAGGCGGCTGCCCTCGCGGACCGGCGTGAGGGTCAGTCCCGCCGTCGCCGGGTGCCTCGCGAGCAGTCCGCCGGCCAGGCAGGTGGAGGCGGGGCGGCCCGCGTAGCGTCCGTGCGCGCGCGGCTCTCCCACGACCAGCCGCGCGGGGGCACCGAGTTCCCGCGCGATGACGGCCGCCCAGTCGGCCCGCGAGATCCGGTCCGGGCCACCCAGGTGGAGCAGCGGCGGGGGTGTCCGTGCGGCCGTGACGAGTGCGGCGGTCACGTCGACCACGTCGTCGAGGAGCACGGGGGTGGTCCACTGGTCGACAGGTGCTCTGACCTGTTCTCCGGCCAGCAGACGGTGCGCACAGGAGGCGAAGAAGTTGAGCCACTTCGGGGTGTCGGCGGGCTCCCAGCCGTAGATGAGGCTGACCCGCAGCACCGTGACGCTCGGCAGGCCGGCCAGGATCTGTTCGGCGGCGAGCTTCGCCCGGCCGTAGGCGCCTGCGGGACCGGTCGGTGCCGATTCGTCGGGCGGGGTCACGGCGGTGCCGTCGAAGACGTTGTCGGTGGAGATGAACACGACGCGCCGTCCTCCCGCCGAGCGCGCCACCTGCCGGGCGGCCTCCGCATGACCGTGCAGCGCCGCGTCGGGATGCTCCTCGCACCAGGTCGCGTCCGAAGGGCCGTGGACGAGGACGACGGAGTCCGCCCCGGTGTCCTTGAGCGCGCCCGCGAAGGCCCCGTCCTCGGTGATGTCGAGCGGTATCCAGTCCGCTGCGGTGCCGTCGCGTGGGGAGTCGTGGGGGAGGGGCGGCCTCCGTGAGCCGAGGACCGCCCTGCCACCGGATTCGGTGAGGTGCCGGGCGAGTGCCCGGCCCACGAAGCCGCTGCCGACGACGAGGGTGTTCACGCGCCTCCTCCGCTCCCGGCCGCGGCGGGCAGTGTCCCGGCCAGCATGCGTGCCATCCCCAGCAGACAGTGGTCGTCGTCGGCGGCGCCCAGCGCGAGCATCGCCCGGATCTGCTGCTCGTCGAGCCCGAAGCAGCCCAGCTTGGTCAGCTCGTCGCCGAGCAGCGTGACGAAGCGGGGACCGAGGGCCACCGCGAAGCCGCCGATGAACAGATAGCGCCGGACGCCGATCGCGGTGAAGACGCAGTTGACCGCCATGGCCAGCGGGAGCAGACAGCCGCGCAGCACCCGGGTCGCGAACGCGTCGCCGGCCCGCACGGCACGGGCCAGGTCCTGGTTGGTGATGCCGTCCGGGCTGCCGTGCGCCGGCCCGGTGAGCGCGGAGCGGGCGAAGCCCTCGGGGTCGGCCGCGGCGGCCCGGTGAGCCGCCGTCAGCACCCCGCGGCCGGAGGCGATGCCGCCGAGGTGGCCCCGGCCGCCGCACTCACAGGGCACGGCGTCCTCCCGGGGATCGACGCGCCAGTGGCCGATCTCACCCCCGTGCCCGGAGTCCGAGACGAGCACCTCGCCGTTGCGGAAGACCTTGTGCCCGATTCCCGAGCTGATGGTGATCAGACAGAACGGTTCGGGTTCGGCGCTCGCGTAGCGCCACGCCGCGGCGGTGATGTCGTTGGCCACGACGACCGGTACGGCCAGCCGCCGCCCCAGGACGGCGGTGATGGGCAGCGGGGCCGCCGGACCGCCCCACAGCGTGGGTCCGGCCAGCACGGTGCCGTCCTTCGTCATGGGTCCCGCGAAGGACACCCCGACCGCGCTCGCACCGGACCCTTCGGGCGTGGCCAGGTAGGCATCCAGTTCGCGGGTGAGCTGCTCGACCACCCGGTCCTGCAAGTCCTGCGCGGACGCCCCCCGGTGGCGGTCCAGGCCCTCGGTCGCCATCCGGCGGACCGCCTCGACCCGGTCCGACCCTTCGGTGACCCGTCCGATGCGCAGGGTGGTACCGCCGAGATCGGCGACGACGTACCGGCGTGCGGCGCCCGTCGCGAGGGCGGGTACGGACAGCGTGGTCATGAGACGGCACCTCCGAGAGCCCCGACCGGGTCGCACTGCTGCACGGTGCCGTCCTCCAGGAGGATGGCGCTGTCCAGGCGGGCCCCCTCCGGGACCACCGACCCGGGCAGCAGCACGCAGTCCCGCACGCTCGCCCCGGCCGAGACGGTGACCCCGGGATACACCACGCTGCGCTCCACCCGCCCGGCGTTGACCAGGTCGGCGGGGACGATGCTGGTGCGCACGGCGTCGTCGCGGGCGAGGTAGCGGCGCGGCACCGCGGGGCGCACCGTGAGCGGCAGCTCGGCCAGGTCCATGGTGGGGGCCTCGCCCAGCAGAGCGAGGTGGGCCCGGTGATAGCGGTCGACGGTGCCGATGTCCTCCCAGTAGCCGTCGACCTCGTACCCGCGGATCCGCTCGCCCGCGGCCAGCATGGCCGGGATGACGTCACGGCTGATGTCGTGCTGCCAGTCCGTACCCTCCAACTGCTCCAGGCAGCGGTGCAGGGCGCCCGCGTCGAAGACGCAGAAGGCGGCGAACACCAGGTCGCTGGTGGGCTCCGCGGGCTTCTCGACGAACTCGGTGAGGTTGCCGGCCGGGTCGAAGCCCACCATGCCGAACAGGTGCACGTAGCGGTGCTCGATGCGCTGGTAGGACACGGTCAGCGCGGCCCGCTCGGCGCGGTGCCGGCGGATCATGGCGCCGTAGTCGAACCGGTAGACGTGATCGGCATGCAGCACCAGCACCTCGGAGGTGTCCGTGCCGAAGACGTACTCGGCCTTCCTGATCAGCGCGTCGGCGGTGCCGCGCTCGCCGGGCCAGGTGCGTTCGGGCAGCCGGTCGGGGACGCCCGCCGGGCACTGGCGGTACACCTCGTCGTACGGTCCGAAGTGCACCCGGAAATCGCCGGGGCCGCCGTTCCACACCGTGTGCAGGTCGTCCATCAGCCGGCGCTCCTCGTACTGCGAGAGCAGCAGCGTCTCCCGGAAACCGGAGCGGCGGGCGTTGGCGAGGCTGAAGTCGATCAGCCGGCTGGTGCCCCCGAACGGGACCAGCGGTTTGAGCCGGCCGCGGCCCAGCGCACCCATCCGGCGGCCCTCGCCGCCGGCCAGCAGAACTGCCCGTACGCCGTCCATCTCACGCTCCCCGGTTTCCGCAGGACACGGCCAGCGTGCCGACACCGCCGCCCAGGTCCAGCAGGGCGGCCAGGGCGGCGTCGAGTTCCGCACGGCTGACGTCGTTGACGAAGCAGGCCCGGCCGATACCCACGGGCAACGGCAGCAGCTGCCTGCCGTCCCGGTGCTTGACGGTGTCGGCGAGACCGCGTGCCATGAGGTCCGCGGTGCAGACCGGATGCCAGGTCGGCAGGGCGAGACCGCGCATGACGCGCAGGACGCGCTCCAGGTCCGCCCGGCCGAGCAGCCCTCGCCGGTGGGCGAGGACGGAGCTGAACGCCATGTCGATGCAGACGGCCTCGCCGTGCAGCAGCTCGGGCAGGGCCGTCATCTCGAGCACGGGGGAGAAGGAGTGCCCGAAGTCGACCAGGCGCTGCAGTTGGTGTTCCCAGAGGTTGGAGTGGAGCTCTTCGAGCATGCTGTGGATGGCGCGGGCCATGACGTCCTCGGCCGCCGCGCCGCCGTCGGCGGAACCGGTGGCCTGCATCCGCTCCTCGATCAGGCGGGGGCCGTGCGCCTCCAGCTGATCGAAGAGCACCGGGTCCTTGACCATGGCCATCTTCAGGACCTCGGCGAGCCCGTTGCACAGGTGCCGGGGGCAGAGCGTGGCCAGGAATTCCCGGTCGTCGAGGGTGACGGCGGAGGGGTGGTAGGTGCCCAGACGGTTCTTGTGCTGGCGGAAGTTGACCCCGGTCTTGGCACCGATCCCCGCATCCACCATGCCGATGAGGGTGGTGGGCACGCGCAGGTAGGGCGTCGAGCGCCGGTACAGGCTCGTGGCCAGGCCGACCAGGTCGGTCAGGACACCGCCGCCGATGGCGATGACGGGCTCGCGGCGGCGGGAGATCCCGAAGGCGTCCATCGCGGCGACGATCTCGAAGACCGTCTCCATGCTCTTCACGGACTCATGCGCGTCGACGACGAACACCTCGTGCGCGACGGCCTGTCGGGTGAGGTAGTCGCCGATCCGCGCGCCGTGGAGCGCGTGCACGGCGGCGTCGACCACGACGAGGCGCCGTCCGGGGCGCGTCCCCTGCGGGACGCCCGCAGTGGCCAGGGTGGGGTTCGCCGGATCGAGCAGACCCGTGCTCAGTACCACCTGGTAGCTGACCACCTCGCTGGTGGTGACCTGCCAGGTGTGGTGCGGCGTTCTGGCCGCGGGCCTGCGGGACCGTGACGCCTGCAACATCGATTTCGGTAACGGCTCGGGCTGGACTGTCATGTCGTCATGCCTTTCCTCGCATCAGGGCATGGCGATGCCAGACCTGATGCCGGTGGGGGGACTCGGCCCGCGCCGCTCCTCGGGGAACGGCTGACGGCTGACGGCGTTGCACGGCGCTATCCGGCTCGTGCAGACCACCAGGACAGGACGACGCTGTCGGCATCGAGGCACGCGGGCTGCGCCATCGACTGCTGCGCCTCCCGGAAGGCCGCCATGGTGGCGGTGAGGTCGTCCGTCGCGACGGTGAACACGGCGAGGTGGCTCAAGTCGCCGAGCCGCGGCGAGCCCTCGCTCTGCACGAGGGAATAGCGCTCGGCGGTGACGAAGCCCGGGACCTGGAGCACCTCGTCGAGATGGAATTCGTCGTACCAGCGGTGATACTCGGCTTCCATACCTGGTGTGGGCCGTGTATGGACAGCGAGGAAATGACTGGCCAATCTGCCTACCTGGGAATTAGCGGACTTGGTGTGCGTCCTAGATGCCGTCGATTCAAGGCGAAACAACAGTGAACAGTCAAGTGCCGGGGTGCCGCATTCTGGTCAGACGCTCGCGCCTCATCTGTAACACAGGTCACATGCTTCACAGGCGCCGTGGCTGCGGAAGGTGGCTGACATGGTTCCTTCCGGGACGCCGTGCCGGAACCGGGCCGACGGCGGTTCATGGTGGACGATGCGACGCGAAGATGCTGGTCAAGGGCGTGGTGGGCTCCAGTGACCACGGCCCGAGCGTCCCGTGGGTGCGACGGGCCGGCGTCGCCGGGCGTCTTGGCCGCGGGCCGGCTGCCCGAGCCGGGTTCCGGCGCGAGTGGAACTCCGTGGGAAACCGGCCTGATGGTGCGGTGGCTGATGAAAAGTCACCCGTGCAGTATTCGTTTTCGCTATGCGTGCCGCAGGCCAACTAATCGAGCGTGGTTGACAGTTGCTCGAATCCGCACGCATGCTTGTGATTGGCTTGTAAATGCACCCGCGTGACACCGAACCGTGTCCGACTGCCGGTCGCTGATCTTCGAGGGACAACACGCCTATGAGCAAACACGAGGGAGACCGGGCCGAATTTTTCGGGGCGGTCATCGAATGCAGACACGGAATGCCGAGGTGCCGGTGATGACCACCCCCGCGCTGTCCGTCACCGCCGTGGGCGGTCCCTTCGTCCCCACCACCGTCAGCCGCCGCGAGCTACGCGCCGACGACGTGCGGATCGAGATCGCCTTCACCGGGATCTGCCACAGCGATCTGCACCGGGTCGACGGCGAATGGGGCGGCGGCATCTTCCCGATGGTCCCCGGGCACGAGATCACCGGTGTCGTCACCGCCGTCGGCGAGGACGTCTCGGGGCTCCGGGTCGACGACCGCGTCGGTGTGGGTGTGATCGTCAACTCCTGCGGGGAATGTGGACCGTGCCGCGAGGGCCGGCAGCAGTTCTGCGCCGCGGGGGTCGTGGAGACCTACAACTCCCGTGACTACGACGGCTCCGTCACCTACGGCGGCTACAGCCGGGGCATCGTCGTCCGGGAGGCGTTCGCGCACCGGCTGCCGGAGGGCATGGAACTCGCGAACGCCGCACCGCTGCTGTGTGCCGGGATCACGGTGTACTCACCCCTGCGCCGCTGGGGCCCGCTCAAGGACAGGAGTGTCGCCGTCGTCGGAGTGGGCGGACTCGGACACCTCGGGGTGCGGATGGCGGCGGCCATGGGGGCCGAGGTGACCGCCGTCAGCAGGAGCACCCGCAAACACGCGGACGCCCGGCGCCTGGGGGCCGCGCACGTCCTGGCGGCCGACGGCCCGGACGCCCTCGCCGGCGCCCGTGACCGCTTCGACCTGATCCTCAACACCGTCTCGGCCCCGCTCGCCATGGACGACCACCTCGCGACGCTCCGACCCGGAGGCGTCCTGGTCAACGTCGGCGCACCACAGGCCCCGATCAGCTGTCAGCCGTCCTCCCTCATCGACGGCAACAAGGCGATCGCCGGTTCGATGATCGGCGGACTCGCCGAGACCGGGGAGATGCTCCGGTTCTGCGCGGAGCACGGCATCGGGGCCCAGGTGGAAGTCGTCGACGCGCGGAGTATCGACACCGCCTACCGCCGGCTGCGTGAGGGAGACGTGCGCTTCCGGTTCGTCATGGACGCCTCCACCATCGGCAAGTGAGAGAAGGGCTGGACCCGAGTGCCGTCACAACAGGGGTTCCGGAAGTTCCCGAACGGTTTCACGTGGGGCGTGTCGACGGCGTCGTACCAGATAGAAGGCGCGGTGCACGAGGACGGGCGCGGACCGTCGATCTGGGACGTCTTCTCGCACACCCCGGGCGCCACCGCCCGCGGCGACCACGGTGACATCGCGTGCGATCACTACCACCGGTTCCGTGCGGACGTGGCACTGGTGCGCGACCTCGGGGCGGGCGGCTACCGGTTCTCGGTGGCGTGGCCCAGGATCCAGCCGGAGGGCCGCGGACCGGCGAACCAGAAGGGGCTGGACTTCTACCGCAGGCTGACCGACGAACTCCTCGACGCGGGCGTGGAACCGTGGCTGACGCTCTACCACTGGGATCTCCCGCAGTACCTGGAGGACCGCGGCGGCTGGCGCACCCGCGACACCGCCGAGCGGTTCGCCGACTACGCCGCGCTGGTGCACGACGCGCTGAGCGACCGGGTGACGTGGTGGTCGACCCTCAACGAGCCCTATTGCGTGGCGTTCCTCGGCATGGCGACGGGCGAGCACGCCCCCGGCGCCCGGGAGGGGCACGGCGCGCTGGCCGGCGCCCACCATCTGATGGTCGGCCACGGTCTCGCCGTGCAGGCCATGCGGGCGCAGCGGCGCGGCGAGGAGAAGTTCGGCCTCACCCTCAACCTGACCGAGGCCCGGCCCGCTTCCGCGGATCCGGCCGACCGGGCCGCCGCCGAACGCTTTGACCTGATGCACAACCGGGTGTTCACCGACCCGATCCTGGGCGGCACTTGGCCGGCGCTGGAACACCGGGTGTGGTCCGACATCACCGACTTCGGCTTCCGCGAGCCGGACGACCTCACCCTCGTCCAGCAGCCGCTGGACTTCCTGGGGATGAACGTCTACTGCCCCACCTACCTCAAGTCCGCACCCACCGCGGACCCGGACCCGCGCTCGCGCACCGCGGCCGACATCGACGTCGTGTCCGCGGCGCCCGGTGACCTCCCGCGCACCGCGATGGGCTGGCCGGTCGACCCGTCCGTGCTCACGCAACTGCTCCGCCGACTGCGCAAGGACTACCCGGGCCTGCCCCCGGTCTACGTCACCGAGAACGGCGCCGCCTACCGCGACGTGCCCGACGCGACGGGCCGGGTGTCCGACCCCGAGCGCATCGCGTACATCGACAGCCATCTCGGAGCACTCCAGGACGCCCTGGCCGAAGGCGTCGACGTCCGGGGCTACTTCTGCTGGTCCCTGCTGGACAATTTCGAATGGGCCTACGGCTACGCGAAGCGCTTCGGCCTCGTCTACATCGACTACGACAACGACCTGCACCGCATCCCGAAGTCCAGCTACCACTGGTACCGCCAGCTCATCCAGGCACAGGACGGGAGCTGACCGCACCGGCCTCGTGCTCACCGAGCGCCGGCACCGCGATTCAGGGCGCCCGCGCGCAGCTGGGCCGCCAGCTCCTGCGGGGACCGCCCCTCCTCCAGCGCCCGCCACACCGTCTCGGCCTGGGTGGGCGGCGCCAGGCCGCCGACCGGGGCGTCCACATCGAGATCGGTGGGAAAGGGGTAACCCTCGGCGCAGCAGTCCACGACGTTGCGCAGCCACTGCCCGTCGGCCCCCTCCGCCTTGCGCTGCCGCAGCACGGGGAAGACCGCGTTCACCATCGGCTCGCGCTCCACGCTCTCCATCGCCCGGCCGAACGGGGAGGAGACCTGGAGCAGATTGCCCACACGCCGGACCGTGGCCGTGCTGTTGTGCCCGGCCGCGTGGAAGAGCGCCGGATTGAAGAAGACCGCGTCCCCCTTGTCCAAGGGCAACTGGACGCGGTGCTCCTCGAAGTAGGCGGCGAATTCCGGCAGGCGCCAGGCCAGATGGCCCGGCTCGTACTTGTGGGAGTGCGGCAGATACAGCGTCGGCCCGCTCTCCACCGGCATGTCGCAGTGGGCGACCGCGCCTTGCAGGGTCAGCGCCGGCGCCATCAGATGCGTGAGGCGGGGAAAGGCTGAGGCACGCGCGTTGGACAGGAATCCGAAGTGGTAGTCACGGTGGACGCGCTGCGCCGCCGCACCGGGATTGACCACATTGACCTGCGAGGTGACCTGGTATCCGGGACCGAGCCAGGCGGCCGACACCAGTGCGACGATATCGTTGGCGTAATAATCGGCAAAAACTTCGGGTGCTGTGCGGGCGAGTTTTTCCAACGCGTTCCACACCCGGTCGTTGGTACCGGGCTTGGCGTAGTGGTCCCCGCGTGCGGTGCCCGAGGCGCGTTCCTCCTCGATCATTTCCAGGAAGACGCCGGTGGCGCGGTCGACGATCGACAGATCGGTGAAGGCGCACTTGAACACGGCCACCCCCGGTCCCTGCGACAGCACGCGGTTGATCTCTGCCTGGAGTTCGCGGCGGCCCTCTGCGGTGGCGGCGAGCGAGGTCAGACGCCGGGAGTCGTACAGCGGGACCTCGTGTTCGATGCCGTCGGCGGTGGGGCAGAGGCCGGGGTCGGTGGTCCGCTCGACGCAGGCGCGGAAGTCATCGAGGCGGCAGTCGGCCTCACTGAGCCAGACCTGCGACCTCGTGTTCACGACAGTCATGGTGATCCTCATTCACGAATGGGCGTTCCCGCAAGCGCCGCCGCCGACGAGTACTTCCTGACGGTGCTCCGAGGCGGTACATGTCGAATACATTGCGAATACATGGCGCGTGTGTGGTGGCCCCCGTCGTGGATATGAGCTGCTATTACCTCGGTGAGCTGGGGAGACGACGTACTTCCGCCGCGCCGTCGCAGCCGCCTCGTGAGGTAGTGCGGTTTTGATCCGGAGAACAAGGGCACACGACCCGTCGCCTTGTGCTTGCCCGGTGCACATGCGTCCCATCGTGTCCCGTGAGCCCAGTCACGAGGTGCTCTGCTGTGTACGTGCTGCCGTTTGAGTACCAACGGTCCTGTTCCACTGCTCACAGGAGAACCGCGTATGAAATTCGGGCTTTTAGGACCGCTCGAAGCAGAATTCGCCAACACGCACTTACCCATACGAGGCGGGCGCAGAGGCGCCCTGCTCGCCACGTTGCTCGTCAACCCGAACCGCACGGTTTCGATCGGCGGACTGCTGAGCGCGATCTGGCCCGCCGAACCGCCGACTTCCGCCCTGGCCAACATCCGCACCTACGTCTACGAATTACGGCGCCAACTGCGGCGGGCCGACGGCAGCAAGGACAGGCTGAGCAGCCGGCCCGAGGGCTACCGGCTGACCGTGGACACCGACGAACTGGACCTGCTGCGCTTCCGGTCCCTCGCCGAGGCCGGCCGTCGCACGGCGGAGCACGGGGACCACCGCGCGGCCGAGGAATGCTGCGAACGCGCGCTGCGCATGTGGCGGGGGCGCCCGGCGGAAGGACTGGAGCTCGGGCACTCGCTCACCGCCAAGCTGACCGCGCTGGAGGAGGAGCGCTGGTCCGTGGCCTCGGGCCGGATGGACGCCCTGCTGGCCCTGGGCCGACACGCGCAAGCCGTCTCCGGACTGCGCGGCATGACCGCCGAGCGGCCGCTGTGCGAGCGGACCTGGGCGCAGCTCATGATCGCTCTGGACGGCGACGGCCGCAGCGCCGAGGCCCTGGCCGCCTACCGCCAGGCCCGGGCGGTCCTGGTGGAGGAGATCGCCGTCGAACCCGGCGCCGAACTCCAGCGGCTGCACGCGGCCATCCTGCGCGGCGAGGCACTCAACACCGCCCCGCAACGCCCCCCGGACGGCCCGCCGTACCGGCCGGCAGAGGTACGGCTGCTCGACAGTGCGAGCTGCAATCTGCCGCCTCGCCCGCCCCACCTCGTCGGACGCGGTGACGAGCTGCGCCGACTCGACGCCGTAGCAGCCTCGTTCGACGACGACCACAGCCGGCCCGACGCCGCCGTCGTCTCCCTCTCCGGTCCGCCGGGAGTCGGCAAGACGGCCACGGCCCTCGCCGCCGCCTACCGCCTGCGCCACCACTTCCCCCAGGCCCAGCTCTTCGCCTCCTTCGACGGGACGGGGGACGCACCCAGGTCCTCCACCGACGTCATCCCCGAACTGCTCGGCGCCCTCGGCCTGCCACCGTCGGCCATCCCCGCCAGCCCGTACGAGCAGCAGGCGCTCTTCCGGTCGATGATCGCCGACCGGCGCACACTCATCGTGCTCGACGACGTCGCCCACACGGCTCAGATCCGACCGCTGCTGCCGGGGATCGGCCGCTGTCTGGTGTTGGTCACCAGCCGTCCTTCGCTGGTCGACCTCGACGCCGACGTCCATCTGTCCCTGCCCCTTCTCACCCGGTCCGGGTCGGCCCAACTGCTGACCGCCCTGGTGGGCCAGGAGCGGGTGGACGCCGAACCGCGGGAGGCCGCCCGGGTCGCCGACGCGTGCGACGGACTGCCCCTCGCGCTGCGCATCGCGGGAGCGAGGCTCGCGGCCCGGCCGGCACTGTCCCTGTCGACGATGGCCCGGTCCCTCTCCGACGAGCGGACCCGGCTGAACGAGCTGGTGGAGGGCGATCTGTCGGTACGGGAACGGCTCGCGGAGAGCTTCCGCGTGCTCGACTCGGCGACCCGGGACGTCTTCTGCCGGCTGAGCGGAGCCGACGCGGCGACCGTCACCGTGGACTCGCTCCAGGACGAGCTGGGCCTGCCGGAGGCGGTGGCCGAGAACGTGCTGCACGAACTGGCGCGGTACCACTTCCTGCTCCCGGTCGGCGAGGGGCCGCCGCGGCACCGCGTACCCGATCTCTGCCGCGCGTTCGCCAGGACTTCCCCGGGCGGCGGGAACGCGCCCGCCGCCGAGGGCCACGCCTGTCTCCCCAACCGATCGAGGAGTTGGCAGCGATGAGTTCTTCCGTCCCCGCGCCGGTGGACGACGCGCTGGTCGGGTCCGCTCCGCGAGGCGCCTTACGGGCCCGGCTGTCCGTCAGCCTGGTGTTCGCGATCATGGGAACGACCTTGGGAAGCTGGTCGGCCCGCACCCCCGAGGTGCGGCACTCGGTGGGGCTGAGCGACACCGCCTGGGGGGTGGCCAACACCGCCTCCACCGCGGGAGACCTGGTGTCCCTCGGGATCGTGACGGTGCTGATCGGGCGGGTGAGCGTGCGCCGCCTGACCCTGGCGGGCGCGGTCCTGATGCTGGTCAACGCCCCGCTGATGGCCTCGGCCACCACCACGGTCGCCCTCGTGGCGGGGCTGGCCACCTGGGGATTCGCCGCGAACCTCCTGTCCACCCCGATGAACGCCCAGGCCGTCGAAGTCGAGCGCCGCTACGGACGGCCGCTGATGTCGACCTTCCACGCCTGCTTCAGCTTCGGTGTGCTGGGCGGCGGACTGCTGGGCACGGGCGCCGCGTCGCTGGACGTGGCGCCCAGCGCCCAACTCGCCGTCAGCAGTGTGCTGCTCGGCACGCTGCTGCTGGTGAGCGGTGGCTGGCTGCCGGACGGTGCGAAGGCGCCCCCGCGCGAGGGCCGGTTCGGCGACCGGGTGCGCCATCGTTTCACGCCCCAACTGCTCCTCATGGGCGGCGTCGGCTTCCTCACCTCCTTCGTCGAGGGGACCACCAACCAGTGGAGTGCCCTCTACACCGCGGATTACCTGGGCGCGGGAGGCGCCGTGGCGGCCGCGACGTACACGGCCTTCGCCGTGGCCGCCGCCACCGCCCGGACGGCGGGGGACCGGGTGATCGACCGGTTCGGGCACCGCAGGTTCCTCCGGATGTCGTCCCTGACCGCCATGCTGGGCGCGGTGATCATCGTCGCGTGGCCGCACCCGGCGGCGGCTCTGGCAGGCTTCGCGGTGCTCGGTCTCGGTGTGGCGTGCGTACTGCCCAGCCTGTACGGCATCGCCGGCAGGCAGCCGGGACTGACGGCGGGGGAGGGCGTCTCCGTCGTCAACATGGGGCAGTGGCCGGGCTTCCTGCTGGCGGCTCCGGTGATCGGTGTGTTCGCCGACCTGACGAACCTGCGGATCGCCCTGGGCATCCTCGTGCTGTCGACCCTGTGCGTGGTCCTGCTGGCCGGCCGGATCACGGTCGCCGCGGACTCGCCGGGAACGGAGAAGGGAACGGAGAAGGCAACGGAGAAGGCGACGGAGAAGGCGACGGAGAAGGGCGACGGAAACCACCTGCCGGATCACTGACGTCGACCGGCAGGGCCCCGTGCAGGTGGGGCGACCCGCCGTCCCGAGGCGGTGTCCGGCAGCTCGGGCGGGCCGTGGCGGTCACGGCCCGCCCGCGCCGCGGTCAGCCCGCCAGGGCGGCCAGCGCCGCACGGTCGGTCTTGCCGTTGACGGTGACGGGCAGTTCCCCGATGGCGAGCACCCGGCGCGGAACCATGTAGGCGGGCAGCGCCTCGGCGCAGAATGCCTGGAGCCGCGCTTCATCGTGGGCCCGCGTGCCCGGCGTCAGAACCACGAAGGCGGTGAGAGCGGCCTCCTCCCCTTCGGCGGACGGCCGACTCAGCACGGCGGCGGCGTTCGCGACCTCGGGCAGGTCCAGCAACCGTCGCTCGACCTCGCCCAGCTCCACCCGGTTGCCGCGGATCTGCACCTGGGCGTCGGCCCGGCCGACGAAGTACAGTTCACCCCCTTCACCCCGGTAGGCGAGGTCGCCGGTGCGCAGCACCCGCTGCCCGGACCGGGGTTCGACCGGATCGGCCACCAACGCCGCGGCGGTGGCCTGCGGATCGTCCCAGTAGCCGCTGAAGAGCGCGGGGCTGCGCAGATGGATCTCGCCCACGGCGCCGGTGTCGTCGACCGGGCGGCCGGCGTCGTCCACGAGGGTCATCTCGGCCCCGGGGTGGGCGAACCCGATGGACAGCCGCTCCAGGTCCTCGGGCATCGGATCGGGCACGTCGGTGAACGAGCAGGCCATCGACTCGGTGGCGCCGTAGCAGTTGATCAGCCGCGCCTTGGGCAGGGCCTGCCGCAGGAGGGCCAGCTCGTGCAGCGGGAAGTCCTCACCGCAGAAGAGCACACCCCGGATCGAGTCCACCTCCGCCAGTCGCGGCAGGAGGTGGCGCAGCACCTGGCGCCAGATCGACGGCACGCCGTTGACCTGTGTCGCCCCGGTGTCCCTGAGAACCCGCAGAAACCGTGTCGGCCAGCGCAGCAGATTCCTGGGGACCGGCACCACCGCGGCTCCGCTGCCCAGCGCCAGGCCGATGTCCAGGAGCGTGAAGTCGAACTGGAAGGGCGAGGTGGTGGCGACCCGGCCCTCCGGCCCGACGATGCGCTGGCTCAGCATGCCCCGGTAGAACGACACGACGCTCCGGTGGCTCATCACCACGCCCTTGGGCCGGCCGGTGGTTCCGGAGGTGAAGATGATGTACGCCGTGTCGGTGCCGGTGAGTTCACGGCGTCGGCGGACCCGCGGCGCGGGCCGGCGCTCGATCCGCAGCCCGTCGGCGTCGAACCGCCCGGTGCCGGTCGCCTCCGGCCATACCGTGCCACGCGTGCCGTCGGCGCTCTGCAGGCAGAGTGCGGGCTGCGTCGTGGCCACGATCAGGGCGAGCCGTTCGTCCGGTACCTCGGGGCTGGTCGGGATCACCGCCAGACCCTGCGAGGAGCAGGCCAGGAACAGCGCGATGGCCGCGGCCGAGGTGTCCGCTTCCAGGACGACCCGGTCGCCGATGTCCAGCCCCAGCTCGGCCAGGACGGCGGCGTACTTGTCGGTGAGCGCCCGCAGCCGGCCGTAGTCGGTGGTACGCACGTCACCGTCACCGGCGAACTCGATGACCGCCGGCCGCTGCGGCGTCCGGTCGGCGGCCGCGAGCATGAACTGGTGCAGGGTCTCGTCGGGGGTGTGCGCCGGTCCGGTGACCGCGGCGGGGATGCTCATCCGTCCTCCTCGGGGCGGCGGCCCCCCGACGGCGGCACGCCGTCCGCGAGGGCCAGGGTGTGCAGACGGTGGTCCAGCAGGACCAGGGGACGGCACGGGCCGGTGGACAGGCTTTGAACGGTGCCGATCAGCAGCGTGTGGTCCAGGACCGGTACGGTCTCGCGCACCGCGCAGACCACGCTCGCCGAAGCCTCCGCCAGCACCGGCACACCGTGCCGGCGGACGTACGGCACCCCGGCGAAGCGCTCGTACGGATCGCCGGTGGCGAAGCGGCCGACCAGGTCGGGCTGCTCCTCGCTGAGGACGTTGACCGCGAACGCGCCGGCCGACAGCAGCTTGGCGCACGTGCGTCCGGCGGTGCTCAAGGAGACGAGCAGGGCCGGCGGGTCGGCGGACAGCGACAGCACCGCCGTGGTGGTGCAGCCGACGGGACCCTGCGGTGTCGCCGCGGTCGTCACCGTCACGCAGGTGGCGAACCGGGACATGGTGCGGCGGAAGGACGACCCGTCGGACGGGTCGGCCCATTCGCCCCCTGGGCGCGCCTCGCCGGGTTCCGTCAGTCCGTCCGGCACCGCCCGTGTCCTTTGCCGGGACTGCCGCGCGGTCAGTTCACTCATGCCGTCCGCTCCTCGGTGGGCTGAAGTGTGCTGGGTGTCTTCGGTCCAAGGGCCGCCATGGCGTGGGCGACGTCGGTGAGGGCCTGGCGCATCACACCGGGGCGGGGCCGTCCCCGCTCGGCCGACTCGACCGCGATCCGCAGCGCGCGGGGCAGCTTCTCCCAGCTCGCCGCCGCTGCCGCCGCGGCGGCCGGCGACGCGGCTGTGGCGCCCCGCGCCGCGAGCCGGTACCGCTGGTGGCGCGCGGCTGCCCAGAGGTCGTCCGCGTGGTCGGCGAATATCCCTGCGTCGTCCGTGAACCGGTCCGCCAGGAAAGACATGACGTGCTCCGGATCGGTCAGCCAGTGCCCCGTCGCAGCCGGCGCCGGCCCGCTCGTCCGCTGCCGGACCAGCCAGCGGTAGTGGCCGGCGGGCGGCACCGCGACCACCGAACCGAGCGCGTACGCGTCGCGCAGCGCCATCGCCCGCGGCAGTGCTCCCGGCGGGGTGAGTGCCGCCCGCAGCCCGTCGTCGTCCAGGCGGCCGTCGTACGGGTGCTGTTCGCCCAGGGGCAGCAGCGCGGCGAACCGGTCCAGCACCCGCCAGGACCCGTCGTGGTGATCCGTCAGCAGCAGCCAGTGCGGTACCGACCGGCGGCCGAACTGCGGAGCCCAGGGCAGGTGACGCGTGTTGCCCACCGCCAGCACCGCCCCGGTGTCCGCCAGTTCGGCGAGCAGCGCGGCGCGCGCCACATCCCACTCGGCTGTGCCGCGGTAGGCCAGTTCCCGCCCGCCGGCCCGGTCGATCCGATCGTGCTGGGAGAAGGCGAGGCGGCCGTCGGGCAGATCGGTCCGCACGGCCAGCCGGACGGCCTCGGCCAGCCTGTTCCCCGGCTCCGGCACGCATCGGGTCAGCTCCAGATGGGCCAGCAGGCTGGAGGTGTAGCAGCTCAGTTCGGGCGGGGGACGGCCGGTGCCGGACGCGGTCCGGTCCAGCCGGGACGCCGGGAGAGACATCGCGGTCCTGCCTTTCGAGGGTGTCGCTCGGGTGGTGGGCGGGGGGTTACGCAGGCGGCTCGGCGACGCGCGGGCGGAGCCTTCGCCACGCGTAGCTCAGCGGAACCGCGGACACCTCCCGCAGACTGCGCCAGTGGACGTCGTGCCAGGTGCCGCGCAGGCCGCCCGGCGGTACGTCGATCGTCCAGGGCCGGCCGGACAGTCCGCTGCCCACGGCTTTCACGCAGGCTTCCTGGGCGGTCCAGATCCAGGCCAGCTCGGTGCCGCGCCCGGCGGGCGCGAGCGTGGCGAAGTGATCGCGGTGACCGGCGGCGCACCGGCGGACCAAGACGTCGTCCGCCTGTTCCGGCGGGTGCTGGACGTCGATGCCCACCGCCCGGCCCGCTCCCACGCACACCGCGACCGACGGGCCGTCGTGCGAGACGCTGACGCCCAGGGACGGATGCCCCGCCAGGAAGGGTTTGCCGTTGCGGCCGGCCGACACGGCGGCCCCGGCGGCCGCAGGCCGTACGACGGCCAGCAGGGCGCGCAGCAGGGCCCGCCCGGCCAGGAACTCCCGGGCACGCCAGTCCGGCAGGCCGCACGCCACCGCGAGGTCCCCGGGATGGGGACGGCCGGCCGGCTTCCCGTCGACACGGCCGGTGGCCACCCATACCTGCGGCTCGGCCTCCAGTACCGCCGGGCCGGCCGCCCCGCCGGACAGCGGCGCGACGGCGGACAGCGGGGCCGCGTCACCGGGGGAAGCGGCCGGCCGGCGGGTCACGGAGCCAGTTCCGCGAGCAGGGTGTCGGCGGAGTCGGCCACCGCGGACAGGACCACCTCGGTGGCACCGCCGCCGACGCCCCACAGCGCACCCTGCGCCCGCAGCCACTGCGCGCCGGACCGCGCGAACCCCTCCGCCCCCCGGAAGTGGGCGCACTCCGACAGCACGTGGTCGACGGTGGCGGCGGCACTGGCCTTGAGCAGCGCCGCGGCGGCCACGTCGTGGCGTTCGGCCACCCGCGGGGCGAGTTCCCGGGTGAGGGCGCGCAGTTCACGGACACGCACCAGGCAGACCGCGAAGCGCTGCCGGATGACGGAGCGCTCCCACAGAGGCTCCTCCAGCACCGTCCGCCCGGACAGCCACTGCCTGGTTTCGGCCAGTACACGGGCGCACAGCGCGGTGCCCCACAGCGCGCCGGCCAGCCGTTCCACCGCGATGTGCGCGGCGAAGTCGGCGAGCCCGCGGCCGGGCCGGCCGGCCAGGTACTGGCGTGGCAGCAGCACCCGGTCGAAGGTCAGGTGGCCGGTGCCGGACCCGTTGAACAGCGCCGTGTCGGCCGGCTGCGCGGTGACGCCGGGGGCGTCGGCCGGTACCAGCACCCAGGTGAAGGCGGTGAAGTGCCGCCCCGGCCGGTGCCGGGTCAGGACCAGGAGGTGGCGGGCGGACGTGGCGCCGGTGATCCACCGCTTGGTGCCGTGCACCTCCACGGTGTCGTCCCCGATGCGCACTTCGGTGGTGAGCGCGGTCAGGTCGGAGCCGGAGCCCGCGTCCGTCGCGGCCAGCGCGACCGGCGGTGCGCCGGCCAGCGCCCCGGCCAGCACCTCGTGGGCCGGCCCCGCCGGGCCGGCCGTCGCCAGCAGCGGCAGCGCCGTGGCCAGCGCCACGCACAGCGACAGAGTGGTGCCCACGGCGAACCGCTCGTCGGCCGCGGCCAGCAACGTGGCCAGGCCGTCCGGGTCCACTCCGCCCGCCGGGTCGCCCTGGCGGTAGGCCGTGTGCAGCAGCCCGGCCTCGCCCAGCGCCGCCCACACCGCCGGGCCGTCCGCGTCCGGCGGCAGCGGCGCCAGCACCTCCGAGGCGGTGACGGCCGCGCGCGCGGCCGGCGGCGGCACGCTCATGCCGCGTCCGAGGCGCCGGTGTCCCGGCGGGCCGACTCCACGGCCCGCCACAGGCTTCCGGCGGTCGCGAAGGTGGTGTCGTTGAGGTCTTTGTCCGGCAGCGACAGGCCGAAGGTGTCCTCGATGGCGAAGAGCAGCTCGATGGACTTCATGGAGTCCAGACCCAGCTCGTGCAGTCGTGAGTCCTCGGTCAGCTCCCGGCCGCCCAGGTGCTTGAGGAAGGGTGCCAGCATTTCGGTGAAGCGCGGGTCCATGGTGACTACTCCTAGCGAGTGGTGTTCTGGCGGGTCGCCGTATCGGCGTCGGGGGAGGTGCCGGGGGCGGCGGGAGAGCCGAACACGTCGCGATCCGCCTCCAGCGTGGCCCGTATCCCGGGCAGCAGACCGGGCGGCTCCGGTCGGCCCCGCTGTACGCGGCGCAGCGTCACATACGCCTGGCCGGCCACCTGTTCCCACTGCCGCACATGGTCGGCGACCCGCGGGGAGGAGGCCGCCCCGCCGTGGGCGAGACACACCGCGTGCAGCCGGCGGGAGCGGGCCAGCAGCCAGGTCTCGACGGTGAGCCGGTCCAGGGCGGCCGGCCGGTCGGCGTGGGCGGCGTAGGCGTCGACGTACGGCTCGGGCGGCGCCAGGTCGGCGCGGGGGGCGGGCGCTTCCGGTCCGGACGCAGCCGGTTCCAGACACAGGGTCAGGGTGGCGGCGGGCAGCTCGTCCCAGTCCAGTTCCCACTGGCCGGGCCGGGCGGCGCCCCACTGCGTCTGATTGTCGTAGGCGTCGGTGACCAGGGCTCGCCCGCCCGCGGGTTCCACCAGGAAGCTGTGCTCCATGTGGCGCCGGCCGTAGTAGGGTAGCCATGGCATGCCGTGGCTGTCCCCCACCGCGTAGAGCCGGCCGTGCCGCGCGGCGAGCCGGGACAGTTCACCGGGCGGTGTCCCCGTCCAGCGGCCCGCCTCGGCGAGGCCCAGCCACCGGCATGCCTCGTCCACCTGCGCCAGGTAAGCGGGCTCCACGGTCGGCAGTCCCAGGGGGCCGGGCTCCGGCCTGAATCGCAGGACCGAGCCGAGCAGGAGGTGGGTGTCCGGGCCGTGGTACCGGTCGGCGAGCACCGCCAGGTTGACCTGCACACAGTCGAACAGGTCCGCGCGGACCCCCGAGAGCGCGGTGGTGGCCACGGCCGTCATGCTCACCTCGGCCCCCCGGCGGTCACCGTGTCCACGGGGCGGGCGGCCGGGGTCCGGCCGAATAGCGCGGTGGTCATGGAAAACCTCATTTCTTGGCGCCGTCGTCTCGGGGGACTCCCGACCGTATTTCCGGAAGTGCGTCCGCAAAACCGAGAACGTCGGTGTGCGATAAAGCACCGCTATGCCGATATAGCGAAAACAGTCGAGCGCGGCTGACGCGCATTCGCCTCGGCCGAGTCTTTGACTATGACCTCATCACCGTTTGCTATCCGACAGCGGAGTTTCGTAGGTGACCGTCGTGAAGTGCCGGGTAGTTGCATTGTCGTGCAACGCCGCTGAGAGATCGCGGCAAGACGCTCCGCCCGCGGCGGGTTCCAGGCTCGCGAATTCGAAAGAAGGCAGCATGTCTGCAATGGCCACCGGTGTGCTGGAGGCGAGTCGCTTCCGTGCTCAAGGACCACATCAGCTTGATGACATCGCGAATCGCTATGGCCTGTCGGCCGATATACGGGACACCGTGCGCGCGGTGTCGCGGGTGCTGCCTTTCCGGGTCAACGACTACGTCCTGTCCGAACTCATCGACTGGGACCGGGTGCCCGACGACCCGATGTTCCAGCTCGTCTTCCCCCAACCCGGCATGCTGCCTCGTGCGGACGAGCTGCTCCTCGCCGAGCTGGGCGGCGACCGCGCCAGGCGCCGGGAACTCGCCACCGTGGTGCGGGGCATCCAGGAGCGGCTCAACCCGCACCCCTCGGGCCAGCGGGAACTCAACGTACCGACGCTGGACGGCGACCAGGTGCCGGGCCTGCAGCACAAGTACCGGGAGACGGTGCTGTACTTCCCCAGCCAGGGCCAGAGCTGCCACTCCTACTGCACCTACTGCTTCCGGTGGGCACAGTTCGTCGGCGACGCCGACCTGCGCTTCGCCGCATCCGGCCCGGACCACCTCGTCGCCTACCTGCGCAGGCACCCCGAGGTGACCGACGTGCTGATCACCGGCGGCGACCCCATGGTGATGTCGGCCGAACGGCTGCGCACCCACATCGAACCCCTGCTGGGCGTGGAGACGCTGCGCACCATCCGGATCGGCACCAAGTCCATCGCGTACTGGCCCCACCGGTACGTCGACGACCAGGATGCCGACGACGTCCTGCGGCTCTTCGAGCGGGTGGTGGCCTCCGGACGCCAGCTCGCCTTCATGGCCCACTTCAGCCACCCCCGCGAACTGGCCACCGACATCGCGCGCCGCGCGATGCGGCACGTGCGCGCCACCGGGGCCGTCATCTACTGCCAGGCCCCGCTGATCGCGCACGTCAACGACCGCGCGAGCGTCTGGGCGCAGATGTGGCGGGCCGAACTGGCGCAGGGCGCCGTGCCCTACTACATGTTCGTCGAGCGCGACACCGGCCCCTACGACTACTTCAAGGTGCCCCTCGCCAAGGCGGCGAACATCTTCCAGGACGCCTACCGCACCCTGCCCGGCCTGGCGCGCACCGTGCGCGGCCCGGTCATGTCCGCCACACCGGGCAAGGTGATCGTGGACGGCGTGGCGGACACCCCGCAGGGCCGGTTCTTCCAGCTGCGGCTGCTGCAGGCCCGCGATCCGGCACTGGTCGGCCGCCCGTTCCGGGCCTTCCACGACCCCCGGGCCAGTTGGCTCAGTGACCTGGCCCTCGATCCGGCGGCCCCCGTGGACATCGCCGCCGCGGTCCAGGGCGGCGCCACCACGGCGTTCCCGGCCGGGCACCGCGACCTCCCGGAGACACCGTGACCACCGGCCAGGCGATCTCACCCAACCTCGCACTGGACGACTACGTGGCCCGCCGCCGCGCCGCCGGTGACGACCTGGTGCACCTCGGCTTCGGCGAGGCCCGCCTGCCGGTGCCCGAGCCGCTGCACCGGATCCTCACCCGCGGCGCCCGGCGCAACGCCTACGGCCCGGTGGCCGGCGCCCCGGCGGCCCGCGAGGCGGTCGCCGGCTACTTCGGCCGGCGCCGCCTGCCGACCGCCGCCGAGCAGGTGGTCCTGGCCCCCGGCAGCAAACCCCTGCTGATGGCCATCGGCCTGGCCGTCCCCGGCGACGTCCTGCTGCCCCGCCCCTGCTGGAACTCCTACGCCCCTCAGGCCCGGCTCGCCGGCAAGCACGTCTTCGGCGTGCCCATCCCCGAGGAGTGCGGCGGCGTACCCGAACCCGCGGCGCTGCGCCGGACCCTGCACGCCGCCCGGGCGGCCGGCCACGATCCGCGCATCGTGGTGCTGACCCTCCCCGACAACCCCACCGGCACCCTCGCCCCACCCGGCCTGATCCGCGAGATCGGCGCGCTGGCCGAGGAGGAGGACCTGCTGATCGTCTCCGACGAGATCTACCGGGATCTGGTGCACGACCCGGCGCGGCCCGTGCTCAGCCCCGCCGAGGTCGCACCCGCCCGCACGGTGGTGACGACCGGGCTCTCCAAGAGCCTCGCGCTCGGCGGCTGGCGCATCGGAGCGGCCCGCTTCCCGGCCGGTCCGCGGGGCGAGGCCGTCCGCGACGGCGTGGTGTCGGTGGCCAGTGACATGTGGTCGACCCTGGCCGGGCCGATGCAGGAGGTGGCCGAGTACGTGTACGACGAGCCGGCCGACATCCGCCGGGAACTGGCGGCCCGCGCCCGGCTGCACGGCACGGTGGCCCGAGCGGTGTACGACGCCGTCACGGCCGTCGGTGCCCGCTGCCGTCCGCCCACCGGCGGCTTCTACGTCTACCCGGACCTGGAACCGCTGCGGGAGCGCCTCGCCTCGCGCGCGGTCACCGACTCCGCCTCCCTCCACCGCCATCTGCTGGCGGAGTACGGGGTCGTGGTGCTCGCCGGCCACCACCTGGGCGACGACCCCGGCGCCCTGCGGTTCAAGGCCGCCACCAGCATGCTGTACGGCCACACCGCCGAGGAGCAGCGGGAAACCCTCGCCGCCGCCGATCCGCTGGGCCTGCCCCAGGTGCGCCGCCAGGTGGACTGGATCGCGCAGAGCTTCGCGAAGCTGGCCGGATGAGGCCGCCACCCGCCGCGCCGACCGGAACCGCCCCACCTAGGAGAGACATGAGCAGCAACAATGTGCGCGACACCGTGGTCGCCACCGTGGCGCGGGTGCTGGACGTCACCCCCGAGGCGGTGGCCGGCAACGGTGCCCTGCGCTCGTACCCCACCTTCAACTCCTTCCGGGCCATGGAGATCGTCGAGCGCCTGGAGGACGACCTGGAGGTCCAGCTCGACCCCGGCGACCTGACACCCGACGCCCTGAGCCAGGTGGACGTGCTCAGCCGCCGGTTCGAGCGTCTCCTCGGCCTGACCACCGCCGCGGCCCCCGACGACATCGCCGCTCTCGTCGAGCGGGTCCGGACCGTGGTGCGCGCCCACGCCGCCGACACCGACCGGGACGCGGTCTTCCCCGAGGCGGCCCTCGCCGAACTGCGCGAGACCGGACTGCTCGGCCTGACCGTGCCGGTGGAGTACGGCGGTCTCGGCGCCGGCACCGACGACATGCTGCGCGTCGCGGCCCAGCTGTCCCGGGACTGCATGTCGGTCGGCATGATCTTCGCGATGCACTGCCAGCAGACCGCCGCCCTGGTGGAGCACGCCGCGCCGGCCCTGCGCTCACAGCTGCTGCCGCGCGTCGCCAAGGGCGAGCTGTACCTGGCGTCGGTCACCACCGAGGCCGGCAAGGGCGGACACCTGCTCACCTCGGGCGCGCCGCTCACCGCCGACGCGGACACCCTGCACCTGGACCGCCTCGCACCGGTCGTGACGGGCGGCGCCCACGCCGACGGCTACCTCATCACCATGCAGGCCCCCGGCACGGACTCCGACGCCCGGGTGTCGCTGGTCTACGCCGACCGGCAGCAGCTCGGCACCACCGTCACCGGCGGCTGGGACCCCCTGGGCATGCGGGCCACGCACAGCGTGCCGATGCGGCTGACCGGTGACCTCCCGGCCGACCAGGTGGTGGGCGAACACGGCGGCGCCCGGGAGATCATCCTGCGCACCTTCGGCCCACTGGCCCACCTGGGCTGGTCCGCGTGCTGGCTGGGCACCGCCGACGGCGCGCTGGCCCGTACGGTGCGCTCCCTGCGCTCCGGACGGGAGCGGCGCGATCTGGAGTCCGAGCTGCTGCGGCGACGGCTCTCCCGGGTCCGCCAACGGCTGGACTCGGTGCACGCCCTGATCAGCCATGCCTCCGGCGTCGTGGCAGGCACCGCCGACCTGTCCGCGCCGCCCGTGCAACTGCTGCTCAACGCCGTCAAGCTGACCGCCTCCGAGCAGTGTCTCGCCGCGGTGGACGAGCTGGTCGAGCTGGCCGGACTGCGCCACGGCTACCAGCGCACCTCGCCCCTGGCCCTGGAGCGCGCGCTGCGCGACCTGCGCTCCGCGTCGCTCAACTACGGCAACGACCGGCTGCACGCGGCCGACGGCGCGCTCGTCCTCATGGACCAGGACGTGCACCATGTCTGACCCCCGCACACCCGACCGCCCCGGGGAGGAAGGATGACCGGCCCCACCCTCTACACCTGGTTCGCCCGCTCGGCGGCGGCCCACCCGGACGCCGTGGCACTCGAAGCAGCCGGCCGGTCCCTCACCTACCGGGCCCTTGACGAAGCGGTGGACGCCCTCGCCGCCCGCCTCGAAGACACCGGCGTGGGCCGGGGGGACCGGGTCGGACTACTGGCCGCCCGCAGCCCACTGGCGTACACCGGCTATCTGGCCGTACTGCGCGTCGGGGCGACCGTGGTGCCCCTCAACCCGCTCTTCCCCGACGCCCGCAACGCCGCCGTCGTCGCGGGCGCCCGCCCGGCGCTGGTGCTCACCGACGGCCCACCGCCGCGGACGCCGTCCGGCACGCTCGCGGGGGTGCGGCTGTGGCATCCGCCCGCCGAGGCGCCGCAGCACGGCCCGGCACCCTACCGCGGCGAGGGCGACGACGTCGCCTACATCCTGTTCACCTCCGGCTCCACCGGAACGCCCAAGGGCCTCCCGATCAGGCACCGCAATCTGAACGACTACCTCGCGCACCAGATCGACCGCTGCGCGGCCGGGCCGGGCTGCCGTCTCAGCCAGACCTTCGACCTCACCTTCGACCCCTCGGTCTTCGACATGTTCGTCGCCTGGGGCTCCGGCGCCACCCTCGTCGTACCGCGCCGCGAAGACCTCGCGGATCCCGTCGCCTTCGTCAACGACCACGGCATCACCCACTGGTTCTCGGTCCCCTCGGTGGTCTCGCTGGCCCGGCGGATGCGCCGGCTGCCGTCGGACAGCATGCCGGGGCTGCGCCGCAGCCTGTTCGCCGGCGAGCAACTGACCACCGAGCAGGCGCAGGCATGGCACGCCGCCGCGCCCGCCTCCACGGTCGAGAACATCTACGGACCCACCGAACTCACCATCACCTGTACCGGTTACCGGCTGCCCGACGAGCGGCGGCAGTGGCCCGCCACACCCAACGGCACGGTCCCGATCGGCACCTGCCCGCCCCACCTCCAGTACGTCGTGCTGGACGCCGACGGCCGGCCCGCCGCCGAGGGGGAGCTGTGCGTGCGCGGCTCCCAGCGCTTCGACGGGTACCTGGACCCGGCCAGCAACGTCGGCCGCTTCCTGGAGTACGACGCGGCCACCGCGGAGCCGGCCCGCGACTACGACGGCACCGGCCCGCTCACCGCCGGCCACTGGTACCGCACCGGCGACCGGGTCACCACCCTCCCGGACGGCACCCTCACCCACCTCGGCAGGCTGGACTCCCAGGTACAGGTGCACGGCTACCGCGTGGAACTGGGCGAGGTGGCGGCGGTACTGCGGACCCACCGGGCCGTGCAGGAGGCGGCGGTGGTCGAGCGCGAGGGCGACCTGCACGCCGTTTACACGGGCGAACAGGACTGCTCCGGCGATCTGATCCGGTGGCTGGGCGACCGCGTGCCCGCCTACATGGTCCCGCGCACCTGCACGCACGTGGCGCAACTGCCGCTCAACAGCAACGGAAAAGTCGACCACGGGAAGGTGGCGGCCATGGCGTCGGGCCCCAGGCCGTCGTCGAGGTGACCGCGCGCCCCACCCGTACTTCGGATCACCGAGGTGGCCGGCGCATGGCCCGCCACCGGACGAACAGACCGACCGCCGGCACCGACAGCGGGCCGCGGCTGTACCCGGAAAGGTGTACATCTTGTTCGAGCGACGTGTACCACTGGACGGTCAGAACACCCCCTACCTCTACGGCACCGACTGCACCCAGGACCTGGCCGACGCGCTGCTGCGGACAGCCGGAGCAGCGGAGTCCGTCCTCTTCGTGGTGGACCGCAGGGTCACCCACTACGCCCGCCCCCTCATGAAACTGCTGTCGCAGCATCTCAGGACGGAGCTGTACGAGATCGAGGCGACGGAGCCGAACAAGACGATGCCCCTCGTGCAGGACATCGCCGAGTACGCCGTCTCCCGAGCGGTGAACCGCACCTCCCTGGTGGTCAGCATGGGCGGGGGACTGGCGGGGAACGTCGCCGGCCTCACCGCGGCGCTGCTCTTCCGCGGCACCCGCCTGGCGCACCTGCCCACCACCCCGGTGGCCGCCTTCGACTCCGTGGTCTCCGTCAAGCAGGCGGTCAACCTCAGCGGCGGCAAGAACCTCTGCGGCACTTACTACAGGCCCTCGCTGATCGCCTGCGACCTGCGCTGGCTGTCGACCGTCCCGCACTCCGAACTGCTCACCGGTCTCGCCGAGATGGCCAAGAACGTCCTCGCCATCACGCCCCATCTGGAAGGCACCCTGCACGACGCGCTGCGCACCCTGCCGCACGACCGGATCACCGCGCTGCAACAGCTCTTCGACATCGGGCTCGACGCCAAGACGCCCTTCCTCGACCGGGATCCGCGCGAACGCAAGGAGGCCCTGGTCTTCGAGTACGGCCACACCACGGGACACGCGCTGGAGTTCATGTCGAACGGCGCGATGAAACACGGCGAGGCCGTGGCGTGGGGCATGCTGGTCGCCGCCGAGGTGAGCCGGAGCCTGGACATCCTGAGCGAGGAGGACCTCCAGCGGCACTACCGGGTCATCGACTGGCTGGGACTGCCGGACGCCGGGGAGCGACTCGCCTTCGTGGACCGTGCCGAACTGCGCGCGAAGCTGAAGACCGACAACAAACGGGGCTACATACCCTGCGGCCCGAACGAGGCGGCGCTGGTGCTGCTCGGCTCCCTCGGCTCGCCGCTGACCGGCCCGAACGGATACCCGTTGGTGGCGGTGGACCAGGAAGCGGTGGTGTCGGCCCTGGCCACCGTCATGGCGGGAACCAACCGGCTGGAAGGAGGCAGCAAGCGATGGGCGACATCGACCACACGGTGAGGACCGTACTGGCGGACGTGCTCGGGGGCGGACTCGCGGCCGACGGCATCGACCCGGACGTGGACCTCGTGGAGTACGGTCTGGACTCCCTCAAGGCCGTCTCGCTGCTGCTCGGCGTCGAGGAGGCGCTGGGCGTGGAACTGAGCCCGCAGATCCTGGAGTTCCGGCCCCTCACACTCCGCGGCCTCAGCGAGCGCCTGCCGGCCCCGTCCGGCCCACAGGCCCCCGCCTGACGCCGCGCCGCCCTCCCCGGTATATGGCCGGCGTACGGGCGGTGTATCCGTCCGCGGGAGGCTGAAGACCGGGGAAGGGCGCCGGTCGGGGCGCCCCGGGCACGGGACCGCACGGGCCACCGTGGCGTCGAGAGGGCTGACTCATGAAGACCGCTCATTTGGAGGCGTTCATCACTGTCGTCGATGCCGGCAGCTTCACCAGAGCGGCGGCGAGGCTCAGCCTGTCCCAGCCCACGGTCACCAATCGCATCAAGGCACTGGAGCAGACCTTGGGAGCCACCCTGCTGGAGCGGCATCCGCAGGGTGTCGCTCCCACCCCGGCCGGCCGCGAACTGGTGCCCTACGCACGTCAGATCATCACCCTCAACACCAACGCCCACCTGGCACTCAGCTCGGTGGGGCAGCTGCGGGGGCGGGTGGAAGTGGGAACGACCGAGAGCCTGACCAACCACCGGCTGCTGCCCCTGATCGAGTACGTGTACCTGCGCTACCCGTCGGTGGAGATCTCCATGCGGTCCCCCGCGGAGGGGGAGGTCATCTCCCTCGTGCGCGGCGGACAACTCGACTGCGCCTTCTTCGTGGACCGCGTCCAGGACCACCCGGACGTGGAGACGAGCGTCCTGTGCCCGGAACCGCTGTTCCTGGTCGCCGCTCCCGATCACCCGCTGGTCGGCCGGTCGGACGTGCGCGACGAGGACCTGCTCGGTACCACCCTCGTCCGCTCGGACAGCAGCGCCGGCTACCACCTGCGGTTGCGGTACATCCTCGGTGCCCTCGACGCCGTCCAGCCGAGGGTGCTCACCCTCAACTCGGTCGACGCCGCCAAGCGGGGCGTCGCCAACGGCGTCGGCATGGCGCTGATGCCGCGGATCGCCGTCGCGGACGAACTCGCCACCGGCGAACTGCGCCGCATCGACTGGACCCCGCCGTTCGAGACCTTCACCCAGCTGGCGAGGAGGTCCGGTGCCACGTCCAACCCGGTGCTCGACGCGTTCGTGGACGCGGCGGTCCGGGTGGTGGAGGAACAGCTGTGTGAACAGGAGCTGGCCCCCGCCTGAGAACCCGGGGCACCCGCGGGCACCGGCCGGCCGCGTCGTCGGCACGGAGCCCGTACACCACGCGTGCCGGAGCCGACGACCGTTCGTCCCCCCGCCGCACACGACTTGTGAGCATGCTCGACGGAAGGAGGGCCCATGGCCCCCACACAGTTTCGAACGCTCCGCCTCGCCATCGACGGCGGACTGCCGGTCCGCAGCCCGGACGCCGGCTGGCCGACCTGGCCGCAACCCGCCAAGGGCGCGGAGGAGGAACTGCTCACCGTGCTGCACAGCGGCAGGTGGGCCCTCAGCAGCCCCTACCGGGGAGAGCTGTCCGAACGGCGGTTCGCGGACCGGTTCGCCCGGTACACCGGCGCGCGGCACTGCATCCCCACCGACCACGGCTCCAGCGCCCTCGTGATCGCCCTCGAATCGCTCGGCCTGGACCACGGTGACCTGGTCCTCGTACCGGCGCTGACGTGGACGGCCAGCGCCACGGCCGTGTTACGGGCCGGACTCGTCCCCGTCCTGGTCGACGTCGATCCCGCCACCGGCTGCGTCGACCCGGGCACACTCGACCTGGACGTGGGCGCCCGCGCGGTGATCGCCGTCCACTGGGCCTGCTCGATGGCCGACGTCCCCGCCCTGACGGACATCGCCGGGCCCCGCGGCATGAGCGTCATCGAGGACGCGGCCCAGGCACACGGCGCCCAGTGGCAGGGACGGCACGCGGGCACCCTGGGACGCGTGGGGTGCTTCAGCATGCAGCACGGCAAGGTGCTGTCCGCCGGAGAGGGCGGTGCCGTGGTGACGGACGACGACGACCTGGCGCCCGTACTGCAGGAGCTGCGCGCCGACTCCCGCCGGTACGGCACGGACCGGCGCCCCGGGGCTTTGGAACTGGTGGAGGACCCCTCGACCATGGGTGCCAACTTCTGCATGAGCGAGTTCAACGCCGCCCTGCTGTGCGCCCAACTCGGGCCGCTGGAGCGGCAGAACGCCATCCGCGCCGCCAACTACGACCGCCTGGCCGGCCTGCTGTCCGGCATTCCCGGCGTACGCCTGCCATGGCGCCGGCCACAACAGGACCGCCTGTCCCTGTACGAGGTACCACTCATCCTCGACCCGCTCCCCGAGGGCCGGGACAACGCCTGGGCGGCGCAGGCCCTCAGCGCGGAACTGCGCACCCACGTCTACACTCCGCGCACACCCCTGTCGCGCAGCGCCCTCCTGCGGCCGTGGACGAAGCCGACCATCGCCCCGCTGGCCGACCGCTTCGTCGCTCTGCACCGGGACCGCGGCTACCCGGGCGCGGAATACGTGGCCGGGCACGCCGTGGTACTGCACCACAGCGCCTTCCTCGGCCCCCCGACCGACATGGACGACATCGCCGAGGCGGTCGCCAAGGTCGTGACCGGCCCCGGCCGCCACGCCGACGAACCGCGGCCCGGCCGCACGGCGAAGGTGGGCGGACATGCCTGACCAGCCGGCTCCCGACGGCCTCCAGCCCGGCATCACGGTCGTGATACCGGTCAAGGGCCGGGTCGCACTCACCCGCAGGCTCCTGGAGAGCCTGGAGAAATCCGTCGCACGGTGCCCCGAACCGGCCGAGGTCGTCGTCGTCGACGACCTGGACTCGCCCGAGGCCGCAGAACACCAGGAGAGCTGCCGTCGGCACGGCGCACGCTACGTCGGCGGTCCCAGCCATGTCGGCGCCAAACGCAACCTCGGCGCCCGCGTCGCCCGCCACGACCTGCTCTGCTTCGTGGACTCCGACTGCCGTGCCGCTCCCGAGCTGCTGAGCCGGCATGTCCAGGCGCTGCGCGGCGCGCCGTCGGAGGTCGCCGCGATCGCCGGCCCCGCGCTGCTCGCCCCCGGACGCGAGACCACGATCTCACGGATCATGAAACGCTCCTGGCTGCTCAACGGCCACCACGAGGAACCGCTGCACCAGGAGCGGATGAGCTGCGCGGGCACCTCCAACCTGGCGGTCAGGCGAGACGCGTTCGAAGCGGTCGGCCGCTTCCCGGAGGACTCGCCCCACCCGCTGGGCGGTGAGGACATCGACTTCGGCCTCCGGCTGACCGGGAGCGGCCGCATCATCGCCTGCGACCCCGAAGCCGCCGTGACGCACGACGCGACCAGTACCGACACCGTACGGGCCGTGCGCCGGCGACTGCTGAACTATGGGCGGTCCGAGCAGTGGCTGTGCCTCAAACACCCCCAGCAGCAGCGGTTTCGGCTGAACCCGCTCAGCGTCCTCGCCCTGACCGCGCTCGCCGCACTCCCCGGCCCGCGCCGCACCCGCGGCCGCCGCGCACTGGCCGTGCCCGCCGTGGCGGCCGTCCTGCTGACCGCCCGGACCGTACCGCTCCTGCACGGCGAACGCTCCGCCCGCGCCCTGGCCGACTCGGTGGCCTGCGCGCTGCTGGACTGCTTCTTCGACGCGGGCGCGGTGGCCGGCGCGATCGAGCACGGCCGCCCGGACCTGCTGTTCGCCGGCTTCGAACTGCCGGACGACAGCGCCTACCGCCGCACCGACGAGGGAAGCGACCGATGACGCTGCGGAGCACACACGTATCGCCCCACACCACCGGCGACGACGACCCCCTGCCCCTGGCCCCGGCCCAGGAGACACTGTGGGAGTTCATGCGTGAGCTGGCCCCCGACGATCCCGGCCGGGCCAGGCTGCCGGTCGCGGACTTCCGCCGCATCGAGGGAACCGTGGACCTCCCGGCCTTCGAGCGGGCGCTGCACGGCGTGACGCGGCGCCACCACGCCCTGCGCATGGTCTTCGACCGCCTCGGCGACGAGCCCCTGCTGCGCACACGGGAGCAGGCGGACGTCCCCTACACGTACCTGGACCTCTCCGGCCTGCCCGCCGACGAGCGGGAACGGCGGGTCGACACCCTGGTGCGCGGCGAACGCTTCCCCACCTTCGACCTCCTGACCGGGCCGCTGTGGCGGGTGCGCCTGGTGCGCCTGAGCCCCGAGGACCATCTCCTGACGGTCTCGTTCTTCCACGTCATCTCCGACGGCTGGTCCTGCCAGGTGTTCGTGGAAGACCTCATGCGGGAGTACGGTGCACAACTCGGCCACGGCTCACCGCTGGGACGCCTGGACATGACGTTCCGGGACGTCATCACCTGGCAGCGCGCCTTCCTGGCCGAGGACCCCGCGCGGGACGAGTACTGGCGGCGGAACCTGACCCCCCTGCCCACCGAGGAGGTGTTCCCGCCCCCGGCCACACCCCGCGGCCGTGACCTGACCGCGGAGGTGGCCCATCGGTTCGTCTTCGGCGACGACATCGTCACCGCGGTACGCGAGACGGCGTGGCGGGTCCGCAGCACACCGTTCATGGTGCTGATGGCCGCCTACCACGTCCTGATGTGCCGCCGCACCGGCCGGGACCGGCTGGTCGTCGGCACCACGACACTGGGCCGTACCAGCCCGCAGGTGCGCCGCGTCATCGGCCAGTTCACCAACAACGTCTACCCGGCTGTCCGCGTCGATCCCGCCGACTCCTTCCTGGACGTGGTCCGGGCGCTGCACGGCGGCATGAACGACGGCGTGGCATACGTGCCCTCCTTCAACCGCCTGGCCCGTGCGGTGCGCCCGGACTTCGACCAGGCGCGGCCCTGGTCGTTCATCAGGGTGTTCGACTACTGGTTCCAGTCGGCCCCGCCCGCCGAACCCGACCTCCAGGCACCCGGACTGCGCGTGCGGCAGGTGTCACCGGGCGGTGACGGCGCCCTGGACGCCGGACCGGTGACGGCCGACCTCGCGGAGGCGGGGGACCGGCTGTCGGTGTGGGCGCGGCGCGGTGTCCCGATCGTCATCCTCGACGACGCCCGGGGCGGCGGAAGCCTGGTCTACAACCGTGACCTGTACGACCCCGGCATGGTCGAGGACCTTGCCGCCGAATACCGGGCGACCGTGGCCACGCTGACCGCCGCACCGCACGAGGCGCTGCGGGACACCCTCGCCGCCGCCCCGACCAGGTGATGACATGACGGACACTCATACACTCCTGGACGACAAGGTCGTCCTGGTCAACGGCGGCACCCAGGGCGTCGGCGCGGCGATCGCCAGGGCCGCCGGCCGGGAGGGCGCGGTCGTGGCCGTCACCGGCCGCCGCCCGGAGCCCGGCGAGGCGCTGGTGGCCGAGCTGGCGGCGGCGGGCAGCAAGGTCCTGTTCATACGGGCCGACCTGGCCGACCCCGAGCAGGCGAAGTCCTGCGCGGACCGGGTGGTGGAGGCGTACGGCCGGATCGACTGCCTGGTGAACTCGGCGGGGCTGACGTCGCGGGGTTCGCTCCTGGACACCACACCCGACCTGTTCGACCAGCACATCGCGATCAACTTGAAGGCGCCGTTCTTCGCGATGCAGAGGGCGGTCGCGGACATGGTCGCCCGGGGTGCCCCCGGCACGATCGTCAACATCATCACGTCCTCGGCACACGGCGGCCAGCCCTACCTGGCGCCCTATGTCGCCGCGAAGGCCGGTCTCGCCGGCCTCACCAGAAACGCCGCGCACGCGCACCGCCGGGACCGGATACGGATCAACGGCCTGAACATCGGCTGGACCGCGACCGAGGGCGAAGACGCCACGCAGCGCGCTTTCCACGACGCCGGCGACGACTGGCGCGAGCAGGCCGCCGCCGGACTGCCGATGGGAAAGCTCGGCCAGCCGGACGAGATCGCCGATTTCGTGGTCCTGCTCCTCTCGGACCGGTCCGGGGTGGTCACGGGCTCGGTGATCGACTGGGACCAGAACGTGCTGGGCGGCCTGGACTGACGCGACACCCGGCCCGTCATGGCGCACCCCCTTCCGCACCACCGCGGACGAAGGAGCAGGATGTCCATGCGTATCGGAATACTCGGCCTCGGCCGTATCGGAGTGCTGCACGCCGAAACCCTTTCCGGACTCGACACCGTCGACTCCCTGATCGTCGCGGACCCGTCCCCCCACGCCATAACGGCCGCCGTCCACCGATTCGACGCCGAGGTGGCCGACTCACCCGAGGCGGTGCTGGCCGCCGGCGTGGACGGCGTGGTGATCGCCGCCGCGACCGACGCCCACCCCGCCCTGCTCAGGGCCGCCGTCAAGGCGGACATCCCGGTCTTCTGCGAGAAGCCCCTCGCCCCCACCATGGCGCAGAGCGTGGACCTGCTCAAGGCGCTCGCGGACTGCGACGTGCCGATTCAGCTCGGCTTCAACCGCCGCTTCGACGCCGGGTTCATCGCGGCGCGGGCGGCCGTACAAGGTGGCGAGCTGGGCGAACTGCACACGGTACGGTCGACCACGCTGGACCCCGCACCGCCACCGCCCGCCTACATCGCCGCGTCCGGCGGCATCTTCCACGACTGCTCCGTACACGACTTCGACACCGTCCGCTGGGTGACCGGCCGCGAGGTGACGGAGGTGTACGCCGTCGGCGGCAACCGCGGGGCGGACTTCATCCGGAAGGCAGGCGACGCCGACACCACCAGCGCGCTCCTGACCCTGGACGACGGCACGATCGCCGTGATCTCCAACAGCAGGCACAACGCCCGCGGTTACGACGTCCGCATGGAACTCCACGGCTTCGCGGACTCCCTCGCGGTCGGCCTGGACGACCGGCTGCCCCTGCGGTCGGCCGAGCCGGGTGCCACCTTCCCGGCCGGCCGGCCGCACACCTTCTTCATGGACCGCTTCACCGCCGCCTACCGCGCCGAACTGGCCGCCTTCACCGAGGTCGCCGCAGGCACCCGCCCCTCGCCCTGCGCCGTCGAGAACGCCTTGGAAGCGGGCTGGATAGCGGAGGCGTGCACCCTCTCCCTCCACGAGCACCGCCCGGTCACCATCGCCGAGGTGCGCCACGATTGAACGGGTGAGCGCCGACGGGGAGGGGGGACAGCACCAGGTCGGCTGCGACCTCGATCCGTTCGACTGCTCCACCCCGGCCGGCATCACCGCCTTCCTCGACCACCTGGCCGGCATCAAGGACCAGCCGCGGCTCCTGCGGTCCGTGCCGTCTCGGTGGCCTGGTGGGGGAGACTGGCCGGGCAGGCCATGACCGCGACGCAGGGAGGAACCGTATGACGCGCCCGATCACGGCAGGGGTGGACGGATCGCAGGAGAGCCTGGCGGCGCTGGCCTGGGCGGCCCGGCAGGCGGTCCGGCACGGCGCGGCGCTGCGTGTGGTGCACGCCTGGCGGTTCGAGCCGCGGCAGGCGGAGCGGGCGGGCGACCGGGACGCGCAGGAGCGCTGGGTGCGCGAGACGCTGGCGGGCGCGGTGGGCTCCGTGACCGGGCGGCACCGCGGCCTGGAGGTCACCACCGAGGTCGTCGAGGGCGACCCGGTGCGGGCGCTGGTCGCCGCGGCGGCCGCTGCCGGCGCGCTGGTGCTGGGCTCGCGCGGGCACGGCACGGTCGTCGGCTTCCTGCTGGGCTCGGTGGGCCAGCAGGTGATCGCCGAGGCGACCCGGCCGGTGGTGCTGGTCCGGACCGGCGCGGACCGGCCCGCCGACGAGGTGGCCGGGCACGAGGTCGTGGTGGGCCAGCAGGGCGAGGCGGAGGACAGCGCCGAGGTGCTGCGGTTCGCGTTCGAGGCGGCCGCCGCCCGCGGGGCCGCGGTCCGCGCGGTACGGGCCTGGACGCTGCCGCCGCTGTTCTCCTACAGCCCCGGCTCGCTCAGGCTGCTGGACGACGCCGGGGGCCTGGAACCCTACGAGCGAAAGGCCCTCGCCGAGGCGCTGGAGCCGTGGCGGGAGAGCTACCCCGACGTGCCCGTGGTCGAGCACGTGGAGATGGGCAGCGCCGGACAGGTCCTGCTGTCGGTGGCCGGGCGGGCCCAGCTGATGGTGGTCGGCCGCCGCGCCCGCCGCTCGGCCGTGGGCGCCCGGATCGGTTCGGTCGCGCACGGGGTGCTGCACCACGCGGACTGCCCGGTGGCCGTCGTCCCGCACGCGTGAGTCAGTCCTCGGCCGTCGGCTGGAGCGTCTCCCTGGCCTTGGGCAGCACGTCGGTGATGTAGTCCTGGACGGCGGTGCCCAGGCCGATGTCGTGCTGGGCCCGCTCGGACAGGTACCAGCGGTGTTCCAGCAGCTCGTGGTAGATCTCCGCCGGGTCCATCGCGCCGCGCAGCTCCCGGGGCACCGCCCGCACGGTGGGCCGGAACACCTCGCGCACCCAGCGGTGGGCCAGCACCTCCGGGCGGGCGCCATGGGGGTCCCCCCGGCTCGAACGAAGCTGAGAGAGAGGGGGAGGATCTCCGGGCGTGTAGTCGTCCTGGGTGGCCATCCAGGACTCCAGGTCGTTCAGCAGCCGCCGGGCCTGGTTCTCCTCGGCGTCCAGGCCGGTCAGCCGCAGCAGTTGGCGCTGGTGGTGCCCGGCGTCGACCACCTTGGGCACGAACGTGACGGTGTCGCCGTCGGCCGCGTGCTCGATCTGCATCTCGGCGACATCGAAACCGAGGTCGTTGAGCCGCCGTATCCGCCGCTCTATGTAGTGGTACTTGCCCGCCGGGTACACCGAGGTCCGGGTCAGCTCCTGCCACAGGTCCCGGTAGCGGGCGCAGATCTCGGTGCCGAACTCGATGGCGTCCACGGACGGGTGCAGCGCGCCGGACGCCTCCAGGTCGAGCAGCTCGCCGCTGATGTTGACGCGGGCGAGGTCGAGGTCGTAGTCCCGCTGGCCCTCGCTCAGCCGGGGATGCAGCTCGCCGGTCTCGGCGTCCACCAGGTAGGCGGCGTAGGCGCCCGCGTCGCGCCGGAACAGGGTGTTGGACAGCGAGCAGTCGCCCCAGGCGAACCCGGCCAGGTGCAGCCGCACCAGCAGCACCGCCAGGGCGTCCATCAGCCGGTGCATGGTCGCCGGGCGCAGCGTCGTCTCGAACATCGACCGGTACGGCATCGAACCGCCCAGGTGCCGGGTGATCAGCACCGGCTCCAGCGGCTCGCCCGCCGCGTCGGTACGGCCGGTGACCACGCCGAGGGCGTCCACCGCCGGGATGCCGAGCCGGTCCAGGTCGCGCAGCAGCTCGTACTCGCGCAGCGCGGGCCGCTCCGCCAGCTCCTTGACGGCGACGATCTCCGCCCCGGCCCGGGCGTAGCGCACCACGTGCCGGGAGATGCCGCGCGGCAGCGGCACCAGGTGCTTGTCGGGCCACTCCTCCAGGGGGATGTGCCAGGGAAGTTCGAGCAGGAGCGCTGGGTGCTCGGGGTTGGTGGCACTGATCTGCAAGGCCATGGACCCGACTCTAAGCCGTCCGGGATGTTCTTCAGAGCGTCAGATCCCGGGCCCGTCGCGCGGCCGCGGGCACGGACCCGCGGTGCGCCGGCCCGTGTCCGGGCAGCAGCAGGTCGCCGTCCAGGTCCTCGAACACCGCCAGCGACGCCACCGTCCGGGCCCGCTCGTGGTGGAACATGTCGGGCAGCAGTTGCGGGCCCCGGGTCCGGGCGATGGGATGGCCGGTGACCAGGGCGTCGCCCGAGATCACCACCCCCGCCTCGGGCAGGTGGTAGGCGCAGTGTCCGTCGGTGTGCCCGGGAGTGTGCACGGGGACCGGCCGGCCGGGCAGGTCCAGGGCGCCGGTCCCGGGGAACGGCCGCGGCTCGGCGACCGGCAGTCGCGCCGTGCCGCCGGAGCGGGCGGCGTGTGTGATCCACGGCAGGACACCGGGCCGCCAGGCGTTGCGCAGCACGGTCGGGATGGAGACTTGCTGGAGGAAGTCCCGCCGGGCGTGCGGTACTTCCGCCTCGTGCAGCAGCACGGGCGTGCCGTACGTGGCGCGCAGGTACTCGGCGGAGCCCAGGTGGTCGTTGTGCGCGTGGGTGATCAGGACGGCCGCCACCGCGTGCGGCGAACTGCCCACCGCCGCCAGCGAGTCGAGCACCGCCTGCCGGTCCCCCGGGTAGCCGGTGTCGACCAGCGTCACCGCGTCCCCCTCGGTGAGGACGACCCAGTTGGTGTTGCTGCCGTGCACCAGGTAGGTGCCGTCCGCGACCTGTCGCACGTCGGCGCTCATCGCTCACTCCGCGTTCCGGTGGGGGGTGGTGGACCGGGGACAGGTAATCAGACCGGCCGGTGTCACCGCACGCCGCGGGGGCGGAACTGCACGCTGATCCGGCCGCCGGCGACCCGTGCCGACTTCGGTACGCAGTGTTCCCAGGTGCGCTGGCAGGAGCCGCCCATCACGATCAGGTCGCCGTGTCCCAGCGGCCGGCGCACCGTGTCCCCGCCGCCCACCGGGCGCAGCAGCAGGTCCCGGGGCGTGCCCAGGGACAGGATGGCGACCATGGTGTCCTCCCGCGCGCCCCGGCCGATCCGGTCGCCGTGCCAGGCCACGCTGTCCCGGCCGTCCCGGTAGTGGCACAGCCCCGCCGTACTGAACGGCTCGCCCAGCTCCTCGCGGTAGTGCGCGCTGAGGCCGTCGCGGGCCTCGTCCAGCACCGGGTCGGGCAGCGGGTCGGCGGCGCCGTAGAAGGCCAGCAGCCGGGGGACGTCGACCACCCGGTCGTACATCTCGCGCCGCTCCGCGCGCCAGGGGACCTCGGCGGCCAGCCGCTCGAACAGCGCGTCGGCGCCGCTCAGCCACCCCGGCAGCACGTCGATCCAGGCGCCGGAGCCCAGCCGGGTACGGCGGATTCCGTCCAGCGGGCCGAGCCGGGCCCGGTCGGTCTGGTCGAAGAGGGAGCCCTGGAGGTGCGTGGTCATACTCCGAGCGTACCCCTTAATCGAACGCGCGTTCCATCGGTGTTCCGGCGTGAAAGTCCTGTGCGAGGGGTTCGCGTACGCCGGCGCATCGGATACGTTCGCGTATCGAAACGGAGGCCCAACGTGGCGGAGCGGGTGACCAGGCGCCGGGCGCGCACACGCGCCGACCTGCTGGAGGCGGCGTTCGCGGTGTTCGCGGCCAAGGGGTTCGGGCACGTGTCGATCGAGGAGGTCAGCGCGGCCGCCGGGTACAGCCGGGGGGCCTTCTACTCCAACTTCGCCGGCCTCGACGAGCTGTTCTTCGCCCTGTACCGGGAACGCGCCGAGCTGATCGCCGAGCAGGTCGCCGGCGCGCTGGCCCAGGACGGACCGGGGCCGGACCTGGCCGCCGCCGTGGACCGGGTCACCGAGGTGCTGCTGCTCGACCGGGACTGGCTGCTGGTCAAGACCGACTTCCTGACCCACGCCGCCCGCGACCCGGCCGTCGCCCGCACCCTGCTGGCGCACCGGGCCCGGCTGCGCCGCGCGATCGCCGGCCGGCTCGCCCGGGCCGGCACCGCGCTGCCCGCCGTGCTCGGCGACGCCGACGGCGCGGCCGGCGCGGTGGTCGCCGCGTACGACGGAGTCACCACCCAAGTACTGCTGGACCGGGACGAGGAGCGGGCCCGCGCCTGGCTGGGGCGGCTGCTGACCGCGCTGCTCACGACCTGAACGAACCGAGTGAACGAGAAGGGACGGTCGCCATGGACGCCGACGTCATCGTCGTCGGAGCGGGCCTCGCGGGACTGGTCGCGGCCCACGAGCTGACCAGCCGGGGCCGCCGGGTCGCCCTCGTCGACCAGGAGAACGCCGCCAACCTCGGCGGGCAGGCGTTCTGGTCGTTCGGCGGGCTGTTCCTCGTCGACTCCCCGGAGCAGCGGCGGCTCGGAGTGAAGGACAGCTTCGCGCTGGCCTGGAACGACTGGCAGGGCAGCGCCGGCTTCGACCGCACCGACGACGAGGACTCCTGGGCGGTGCGCTGGGCCCGGGCGTACGTCGAGTTCGCGGCGGGGGAGAAGCGGTCCTGGCTGGACGGGCACGGCATCAAGCTGCTGCCCACCGTCGGCTGGGCCGAGCGCGGCGACCTCAGGGCCGGCGGACACGGCAACTCGGTGCCCCGCTTCCACATCGCCTGGGGCACCGGGACCGGCGTGGTCGAGCCGTTCGTCGGATACGCGAAGCAGGCGGTGCGCGACGGACTGCTCACCTTCCACCACCGCCACCGGGTCGACGAACTGGTCGTCGAGGGCGGCACCGCGCGCGGCGTACGGGGCACCGTCCTCGCCGCGGACAGCTCACCCCGGGGGGTCGCCTCCCACCGCGACCCGGCCGGCGAGTTCGAACTGACCGCGCAGGCCGTGATCGTCACCTCCGGCGGCATCGGCGCCGACCACGACATCGTGCGCCGCCACTGGCCCGCGCGGCTGGGCACCCCGCCCGCCGAGATGGTCACCGGTGTCCCCGCCTACGTCGACGGCCGGATGCTGGACATCAGCGCGGCGGCCGGGGTCCGGCTGGTCAACCGGGACCGGATGTGGCACTACACCGAGGGCATCCGCAACTGGGACCCCATCTGGCCCGGCCACGGCATCCGCATCCTGCCGGGCCCGTCCCCGCTGTGGTTCGACGCGCTCGGCCGCCGGCTGCCCGACCCCTGCCTGCCCGGCTACGACACCCTGGGCACCCTGCGGCACCTGCGCACCGACCCGGACATCGCCCCGTACGACCACTCCTGGTTCGTCCTCACCCGGAAGATGATCGAGAAGGAGTTCGCGCTGTCCGGTTCCGAGCAGAACCCGGACATCACCGCCAAGGACCGGGGAGCCTTCCTGCGCGAGCGGGTGGTCGGCAAGGGCGCTCCGGGGCCGGTGGCCGCGTTCCTGCGCGAGGGCGCCGACTTCGTGACCGCGGCCACCCTCGAACAGCTCGTGGACCGGATGAACGCCCTGACCGACAAGCCGCTCCTGGACGCCGCCGCGGTCCGCCGCCAGATCGAGGCGCGCGACCTCCAGATGGCCAACCCGTTCAGCAAGGACTCCCAGGTCCAGGGCATCCGCAACGCCCGCCGCTACCTCGGCGACCGGATCGGCCGGGTCGCGGCCCCGCACCGGGTCCTGGACCCGGCGGCCGGCCCGCTGATCGGCGTCAGGCTGCACATCCTCACCCGCAAGACGCTCGGCGGCATCCAGACCGACCTGGACTCCCGCGCCCTCGGCGCCGACGGCACCCCCGTCGAGGGCCTGTACGCGGCCGGTGAGGTGGCCGGCTTCGGCGGCGGCGGGGTGCACGGGTACAACGCGCTGGAGGGCACCTTCCTGGGCGGCTGCCTCTTCTCGGGGCGGGCGGCCGGGCGGGCGGCGGCACGCCAGGTGGGCTGAGCGGTCCGTTCGTTCACCGCGCGCCGAGCAGGCGGGCCAGGACGGCGGCATGGCTGCGGGCGGGGTCCTTGGACGCGGTCAGCAGCGTCACCGGACCCCGGCCCGCCAGCTCTCTCACCCTGCCGAGCGCCCCGGCGGCGGCCGGGGCGGCCAGCTCCGCCTCGTAGCGCTCGGTGAACTCCGCGAAGGAGCCCTCGCCCGCGTGGTACCAGCGGCGCAGCTCCGCGGACGGGGTGAGGTCCTTGGGCCACTCGTCCACGTGCGCCGCCTCCTTCTTCACCCCGCGCGGCCACAGCCGGTCCACCAGGACCCGCGCCCCGTCGTCCGGCTCGGCCGGGTCGTGGACCCGGCGCACCCGGACCCGCGTACGGACGGACATGGCGGACGTCCCTTCGCTCTCCGGGTCAGCCGGTGCGCCGGCGGTTGGCCAGGCGCCGCTTCAGGGCCCGGCGTTCGTTCTCGTCGGTCCCGCCCCAGACACCGATGGACTGCCCCGTGTCCAGGGCCCACTCCAGACACTGGTCCCGGACCGGGCAGTGATGGCAGACCGCCTTCGCCTGTTCGGTCTGCAGCAGGGCCGGGCCGGAGGTTCCGATCGGGAAGAACAGGTCGGGGTCCTCGTCGCGGCAGGCCGCGTGCTCTCGCCAGTCGTCCATCAAAGTCACCTGCGATCGTCGTATCGCGCTCGGAATCGGTTGCTCACCCTCGGGTGACCTGTGGACGCCGGGGCCAAACGGGCCAGAGGCCGCAAAGTCGCTTCCGGACAAAGGAGTTCCCGCGCGTTCCTACTGCCGCAGTGACCGGGCCGCGCCCGCCGCCACCGCCTCGGCCACCGCCGCCAGGGCCGGTGAGTCGAGCTTCCACTGCTGCCAGTACAGCGGCACGTCGACGGTCGTGCCGGGGGCCGGCTCGGTCAGCCGGCCGGCCCGCAGCAGGGGTGCGGCCTGCGGCTCGGGCACCACGCCCCAGCCCAGCCCGGCGGCGACGGCCTCGACGAACCCCTCCGAGGTGGGCACGTAATGCCGCGCCGCGCTCGCGGCGGCGCCGCCCAGCCGGCGGACGAGACCGTCCTGGAGGTCGTCGCGCCGGTCGAACGTCACCACCGGCGCCGCACCGAGCGCCTCGCGCAGCGGACCGCCCAGATACCGGGCGGCGAACTCCGGTGCGGCCACCGGGAGATACCGCATCCGCCCCAGCGGCCGGACCGAACAGCCCGGCACCGCGTCCGGCGACGAGGTCACCGCGGCCATCACCAGGCCCTCCCGCAGCAGGGCGGCGGTGTGCGTCTCGTCCTCGCGGCGCAGCTCGAAGCAGAGCGGCGGATCGCGCGGCACCCGGGTGAGCGCGGCCAGGAACCAGGTCGCCAGCGAGTCCGCGTTCACCGCCACCGACACCCGGACCGGCTCACCGGCCCCGCTCAGCCCCAGCTCCGCGTGCGCGTCCCGGGCCAGCCACGCCACCTGCCGGGCCAGTCGCACCAGGACCGCGCCGGACGGGGTGGGCCGCACCGGCTTGGTGCGCAGCAGCAGCACCCGGCCGGTGCGCTGCTCCAGCGCCTTCACCCGCTGGCTCACCGCCGACGGCGTCACGTGCAGCGCCGCCGCCGCGGCGTCGAACGTCCCCTCGTCCACCACCGCCAGCAGGGTCCGCACCTGGTCCAGCGGCAGGTCGTCCAGCGCCGTCGTCATCCCGTCACCTCAGCCATCTCAACGAGATCCTTCACCAGAGCTAAGGATACATAAGAATCTTTAGCTGTACGCGCGGTGATCGCGCGCTTAGCGTCGAGGCCATGAGCAACGCCCTGACCACCGCGGCCGCCGGGTTCGGTACCGGCCTGTCCCTCATCGTCGCCATCGGCGCCCAGAACGCCTTCGTCCTGCGCCAGGGCATCCGCCGGGACACGGTGCTCGCCGTGGTCGGGATCTGCGCCCTGTCCGACGCGGTACTGATCGCGCTGGGCGTCGGCGGGGTCGGCGCCCTGGTGGCGGCCTGGCCGGGCGCGCTGACCGCCGTCGGCTGGATCGGCGGCGCCTTCCTGCTGGGGTACGGCGCGCTGGCCGCCCGGCGGGTGCTGCGGCCGGCCGGCGCGCTGCGCGCGGACGGCGCGGACGTGGCCGGCTCCCGGCGGCGGGCGGTGCTCACCTGCCTGGCGCTGACCTGGCTCAACCCGCACGTCTACCTGGACACCGTCTTCCTGCTCGGCTCCGTCGCCGCCGACCGGGGCGCGCTGCGCTGGACCTTCGGGCTGGGCGCGGCGCTGGCCAGCCTCGCCTGGTTCGCCGCGCTCGGTTTCGGTGGCCGCTTCCTCGGCCGGTTCCTGGCCAGCCCCAAGGCATGGCGGGTGCTGGACGGCCTGGTCGCCGCCACCATGATCGCCCTCGGCGTCTCACTGATCGCCGGAAGTTGACGCCCGGCACACCGCTCGGCCGCACCACCCTGCGATAGTGAGCGAGTCTAAAGATGTAACGACCAAGTAGGAACGTGTGGACACGAGCGACAGCAGTACCGAAACCCGGGCGCAGGCCCCCGCGGCCGACGCCCCGCGCCGCGGCTGGCGCCGCTTCGCGATGGACACCCGGCCCTTGCGCCGCCCCGCCTTCCGCAGACTCTGGGTCTCCACCATCGTCACCGCGGTCGGCAGCCAGCTCACCGCCGTCGCCGTGCCCAAACAGATCTACGACATCACCGGCTCCTCGGCCTGGGTGGGCGCCGCGAGCCTGGCCGGACTGGTACCGCTGGTGGTGTTCGCGCTGTGGGGCGGCGCGGTCGCCGACACCATGGACCGCCGCAAGCTGCTGCTGATCACCAACAGCGGGATAGCCGTGACCTCGCTGCTGTTCTGGGCGCAGGCCGTCACCGGCCTGGAGTCGGTCGCCGTACTGATGGTGCTGCTCGCCCTCCAGCAGGCGTTCTGGGGGCTGAACTCCCCGGCCCGCAGCGCCTCCATCGCCCGGCTGGTGCCGGAGGGCGAACTGCCCGCCGCCAACGCCCTCGGCTCCACCGTCATGCAGACCGGCCAGGTGGTGGGCCCGCTGCTGGCGGGCGTCCTGATCCCGGTCATCGGCCTGCCGGAGCTGTACCTCATCGACGCGGTCGCCCTGTGCGTCACGGTGTGGGCGGTCTACCGGCTGCCCGCCCTGCTGCCGCTGACCGGCAACGGCAAGGGCCGCGCCGGGCTGCGCGAGGTGGTGGCGGGCTTCCGGTACATCGCCGGGCACACGGTGCTGCTGCTGTCCTTCCTCGCCGACATCGTCGCGATGGTGTTCGGCATGCCCCGGGCGCTGTTCCCGCAGCTGGCCGCCGAGACGTACGCGGGCTGGGGCGAGGGGCTCGCGCTGGGGCTGCTGTACGCGGCGATACCCATCGGCGCGGTGGCCGGCGGCCTGTTCTCCGGTACGTTCTCCCGGGCCCGGCGGCACGGCTGGATGGTGATCGGCGCGGTCGTCGCCTGGGGCGCGGCGATCGCGGGCTTCGGGCTGAGCGGCAACCTGTGGCTCGCGGTGGTCTTCCTGGCCGTCGCGGGCGTCGCCGACATGGTCTCGATGGTCTTCCGCGGCGCCATCCTGCTGTCCGCCGCGACCGACGAGATGCGCGGCCGGATGCAGGGCGTCTTCACGGTCGTGGTCGCGGGCGGGCCGCGGCTGGCCGACGTGCTGCACGGCACCGCGGGCTCGGCGTTCGGGGCGCGCGGCGCGGTGGCCGGGGGCGGGCTGCTGGTGGTCGTGGTGATGCTGGGCCTGGCCTGCACGGTGCCGGCCCTGCGCCGCTACAAGGTGTGACCCGCTAGAGCGGGCCGCCGCGCCGGTGCAGGGAGTACTGCTCCAGCAGCTTGCCGCGGGTGGTCTCCAGCCGGTGCGCCAGGATCTCGGCGACGGACCGCACCAGGACCACGCCGAGCTGGGGATCGTCCTCGCACAGCCGCAGCACCGCGGCGGCGTCGAACTCGTAGGCGCGCACCGCGCTGAACGCCTCGGCGCCGAAGTCCCACCGGTACGGCGGGAACAGCCAGGACCAGCCGAGCAGGTCACCGGCGCCGAGGCCGGCCACGGTCACGGTCTGGAGCGAGGTCACCCGCTGGGTCAGGGAGACGGCGCCCGAGCGGACCACCCAGAAGCGGTCGGCGGTGCCGCCCGCCTCGAAGATCCGGGTGTCCTCCGGGAAGCGCACCTCCCGGGCCAGTTCGGTCAGCCGCGCCCGCTGCGGAGGGGGCAGGACGTTGAGCAGTTTGATCGCTTTGGTCATGACACGGAACTCCTCGCCGGCGATGCGGTTCCGGTGTTTTCCCTACGACCATTTCAGCCCCCGGCGCGGCTCCGGGCACCTCGGCGGGCCGCGAAGATTCCGTGACGGCATGGGAAAGCCCTGGCTGGACGGGGGGAACCAGCCAGGGCCGTCAACGGTGGCGGCGGAGGACCGGGGGCCGACCCCGTCACCACGTATAGATGAACGCTAAACCATTTGCGGGGGTTTCGTGAAGCCGGGGGCGGGTCCCGTGAGCTGTCTCACCCGGCCGCCCGCCGCCGCTCAGCCATCGTCCGCCGCGGTCACCCGGATCGTCTCCAGGGCCGGGTCGCTGGGGTCCGGCAGGAACATCCCGGCGTGCAAGCCGGTGGTCAGGTAGCGCAGTACCGGCTCGGTCAGCCGCTCGCCCGGCAGCACGGCCGGGATGCCCGGCGGGTACGGCGTGATCATCTCCGCCGCGATCCGGCCGGCCGCCCGGGCCACCGGCACGTCCTCGGTCGGCCCGAAGAACGCGTCGCGCGGCAGCCGCGCCTGCGCCATCCGCAGCTCGGCCGGTGCCGGGACCGCCACCCGAGGCGCGTCCGGCAGTCCGGGCGCGGCGCCCGAGAGGTCCTTGAGCGCCGTCAGCAGTTCCCCGGTGGTCTCCCGGTCGTCGCCGTGGGTGATCTGCGCGCCGATCCGCCGGTGGTCCGTCAGATGCGCCACGATGTCGTGCCGCTCGCGCAGCCAGTCCGCGGCCTGGTAGCCGGAGATGCCGAGCCCGTCGAGATCGATGACGACCGGCAGCGGGTCGAAGCCGTCGGCCAGCCCCGGCCCGCAGAAGTCCGCGCGGTCGTTGACGTGCATGCCGTCGATCTCCTCGATCGCGGCCCGCACCCGGGCCGCCAGGTCCAGCGCGCCGCCCATGACCTCCTGGCCGCGCAGCGCCATCTGGCGGCGCCAGCCGTCCAGCCCCGCGTAGATCAGCGCCGACGGGCTGGTGGTGCTGAGCAGGTCCGCGCGCATGCCCAGCAGCTTCGGCTCCACCAGGTCGCCCTGGAGATGGAAGACGGAACCCTGTTCCAGGCCGCTGCCCATCTTGTGGATGCTGGTCACGCAGATGTCCGCGCCCGCGTCCATCGCCCAGGACGGCAGGTCCGGGTGGAACGGCAGATGCGCGCCCCACGCCTCGTCCACGATCAGCGGCCGCCCGCGCCGGTGGCAGACCTCGGCGACGGCCGCGAGGTCCGCGCTGGCGCCGTACGGCGTCGGGCTGGTGATCAGGGCGCCCCGCGCGTCGGGGTGCTCGGCGAAGGCCGCCTCGTACTCCACCGCGGACGGCGGATGGGCGAGATGGCGCTCCGCGTCCCAGCGCGGCTCGACCCAGACCGGCTCGATGCCCGACAGCACCAGCCCGGACACCACCGACTTGTGCGCGTCCCGGCCGATCAGCAGCTTCTCGTGCGGTCCCGCGACCGCGAGCATCGCCGCCTTGACCGACAGGGAACTGCCGCACGTCGAGAAGAACGTGTGGTCGGCGTGGACCGCGTCGGCCATCAGCTCCTGGGCGCGCTGGAGCACCCGGTTTTGGGTCAGCCGGTCGTCGAGCCCGCCGGTCGCCAGTACGTCGCCGAGGAAGACCGCGTCGCCCAGCACCTCGCGGACCGCCGGGTCGGCGCCCCGCGCCTGCTTGTGCCCCGGGGGCGTGAACGCCAGCCGGCCCTCACGCCGGTAGTCGGCGAGCGCCTGGAGAACCGGGGCCTGTGTGTGATCGATGGCCATGCCCCTGCGGCTTCCCCGCCGCGGCCACGCCAATCGGCACCGCCCACCGGGTCAGCCCGGCCGGGTCAGCCCCGCTCCGTGCGCCGGCCCGGCGTCAGCACCTCGTCCAGCACTCGCAGCACCGCCCCGTAGGCCACCGTGCGCACCTCGGCGTCCCGGGCGCCCTCCGGGTCGGTCGGCCGCAGTTCGTCCCGCCGGGTCCGCCAGCTGCGCTCCTCCTGGGCCGCGCAGGCCCGCGCCCGGTGCATCCGCCGCAGTAGTTCGTCCGCGTCCACCACATCCGTCATGCACACCGCGTACCCCGCACCCGGCGGCCGCATGGCCGCTGGACCGTACGGAGGTCGTGAGGTTTGCGGGTGCGGCCAGAGGTCAGCCGGAACACGAGGCAGCCGCGGGCAGGGCGGGCTCCGGCCCGGTTCCACACGATGTGCCGCACGATCAGGGAGCTGACGGATGTGTGAGAGGCCCATGACCCCTTCCGCCGCCGAGCGGACCGGTGACCAGCGCAGCCGGCCGGCCCGGCCGAGCAAACCAGCCGAGGCGCGCCGGGCCGTGGAGCGCGCGGTCACCGCGCGCTGCCGCGAGGGCGGCACCCGGTGCGACGCCGACGCCCTGTCGGACGCCGTGCTGGTCGCCTCGGAACTGACCACCAACGCCATCCTGCACGGCGGCGGCGTCACCGACTTCCGGGTCGACGTCGTCGGCCCCGGGCTGCGCGTCTCGGTCAGCGACCGCAGCGACGCGCTGCCCGCGCCGGTGCCCGCCGCCGACCGGCAGGGCCGCTGGACGGTGGGCGGCCGCGGCTGGCCCATCGTCTGCCGGCTGGCCCGCGACGTGCGGGTGTCCGGCCTGCCCTCCGGAGGCAAGTGCATCAGCGTCCTGGTACCGCTGTCCTGAGTACTTTTCGAAAAGCGGAGTTTGTTCCCCGAGGGGAAGGGCAGTCGCAGTTTCGTGCTTCGGACCGGAGGCGCAGCAGCGGGAGCGGTGTGGCTGCTTCGACACTCCAGTCGACCGCAGCGCCGTTCCCGCGGAAAGTCCCCTGGAGACCACCGTTCAGGAGCGGATCGCATGCTCATTGACACGCCCACTGGCCGTCCCGCGACAGCCGAGTCCACCCCCACCGTCACCGAGCCGACGAACGCGCCGTCCCGGCGCCGCCACGACGACGCCCCCGACACCGCGAGCCTGTTCACCCGGATGGCGGCACTGGCGGAGGGTCCCGAACGCGACGCGGTGCGCGACGAACTCGTCACCGCGTGGCTGCCCATGGCCCACCGCATAGCCGGCCGGTTCCGCGACCGCGGCGAGTCCGTCGAGGACCTGCGCCAGGTCGCCGCACTGGGCCTGGTGAAGGCCATCGACCGGTTCGACCCGGAGCGGGGCGCCTTCGAGAGTTACGCCGTGCCCACCATCACCGGTGAGGTCAAGCGGCACTTCCGGGACCGGATGTGGGCCCTGCGGGTGCCCCGCCGGGTCCAGGAACTGCGCAACAAGGTACGGGTGGCGCGGCGCGAGCTGACCCAGAACCCGGGCAGCCCCGAGCCCTCGACGGCCGACATCGCCGCCCACACCGGGCTGACGGAGGAGGAGGTCGGCGCCGGGATGGAGGCGCTGGAGAGCTTCAGCACGCTCTCCCTGGACGCCGAGCTGTCGGCCGGCGACGACGGCTACAGCCTCGCCGACACGCTCGGCTCCGCCGACAACTCCTACGACGTCGTGGTGGACCGCGAGTCGGCCAAGGAGGGCCTGCGCCGGCTGCCCGAGCGCGAACGCGCCATCCTCTACATGCGCTTCTTCGAGGACATGACACAGAGCCGGATAGCCGACCAGCTCGGCATCTCGCAGATGCACGTCTCCCGCCTCATCAGCCGCAGCTGCGCCCGGGTCCGGGACGAGGCGATGGGCCGCCGCCCGGCCCGCCGGGGCGACCGGGGAGGCCCGGCCGGCCGCGACGGCTCGCGGTGAGGCGATGATCGCCCGCCGTGGCCCCGGCCGCCGGCCTGACCCCGCCCGGGGCCCTCGGGCTC